>DXOJ01000345.1:0-3351 GCA_019412865.1 Bacteroides sp.
ATTTTTTATAGCAAAAAATAACAAACGAAAACACAGGTTTTTACACGTGCCCCAGTTTTATTGCTGCGATTACGGAAGATCAGGAGCGTAATATGTGGGTATCGACCAGTAGGAAGGTAATCCGGGTGACAGTAGCTTCTGACGGAAAAGGGAGTTACCTTTTTGATTCCAGGGCTTATAATAGTGAGGATGGATTGCAGAATTGTGATTTTAACCAGCGTTCTATCAAAACCTTGCACAATGGAATTATTGCCATTGGAGGTTTATATGGGGTCAATGTTTTTGCTCCGGATCATATACGCTATAATAAAATGCTGCCTACTGTGATGTTTACAGGTCTTTCGCTGTTTGATGAGCCGATAAAGGTGGGACAGTCGTATGGTGGAAGAGTGTTGATAGAAAAGGAATTGAACGATGTAGAAAATGTCGAGTTTGATTATAAGCAGAACATTTTCAGTGTATCTTTTGCTTCGGATAACTATAATTTACCGGAGAAAACTCAATACATGTATAAGTTGGAAGGGTTTAATAATGACTGGCTAACCTTACCGTTAGGAGTACACAATGTGACTTTTACAAATCTTGCCCCGGGAAAGTATGTTTTGAGAGTGAAAGCGGTAAATAGTGACGGTTATGTCGGCGTGAAGGAAGCGACGCTGGGTATTGTAGTCAATCCTCCTTTCTGGATGTCATGGTGGGCCTATTTGTTGTATGCCATCGGTTTGGTGGTCGTGCTTTTTCTGGCACGCTACCGGATGTTGAAACGTGAACGTGAGAAGTTTCATCTTCAGCAGATAGAAAGCGAGGTGGCGAAGAACGAAGAAATCAATAATATGAAATTCCGTTTCTTCACGAACGTCAGCCATGAATTGCGTACACCACTTACATTGATTATTTCTCCTTTGGAGGGTATGCTGAAAGAAACAACCGATGAATTGCAAAGTACACGTTTGCAGTTGATGCATCGCAATGCGCAGCGGTTGTTGCACTTGGTCAATCAACTGCTCGATTTCCGTAAAGGGGAGATGAGCACTCATCAGTTGTCTCTGTCGGAAGGAGATATTATCTCGTATGTGCATAGTGTTTGCAACTCTTTCCTGTTGATGGCGGATAAGAAACATATTCAGTTCTCTTTTTTCTCGGGGATAGATACATTCTCGATGGCTTTTGATGCTGACAAGGTGGGAAAGATTGTCATGAATCTGCTTTCCAATGCCTTTAAGTTTACTCCCGAAGGAGGACGGGTGACGGTGATGATAGAGCATGTGGCAGGAACTCCTGATATGCTGGAGATCAAGATTGCTGATACTGGAATAGGAATTAGTGAGGTGGATAAGGAACATATCTTCGAACGTTTCTATCAGGCGGGTCATAAAGGGGTAGAGGAAACTACCGGAAATGGTATCGGCTTGAGTTTGGTACGTGACTTTGTAACTCTGCATGAAGGAGAAGTGAAGGTCTTTGATAATATAGGAACAGGCTCCGTTTTCGTTATTCAGTTTCCGGTAAAGCATGTGGAGACACAGGTGCAATTGCCGCCAGAGACAGGTATACCGGCCGGGGAGGAAGAAGATAAGGAGATAAAAGAGGAAACCAGAGAGGAAACGGAACGTAAGGATTTCCCATTGTTGCTGATAGTAGATGATAATGAAGACTTCCGTATCTTTATGCGTTATAGTCTGGAATTGCAGTATCGTGTCAAACTGGCTGTGAATGGTAACGAAGCATGGGAGATGATGCAGGAAGAATTACCCGATCTGGTTATCAGTGATGTGATGATGCCTCAAATGGATGGTAATGAGTTGTGCCGTCTGATTAAGCAGGATAAGCGCACAGCGCATATCCCTGTGATTTTGCTGACAGCACGGCAGAATACCGAAGCGAAGCTGGAAGGATTGCAGACAGGAGCGGACGATTATGTAACGAAGCCGTTCAATATGACTATTCTTGTATTGCGTATCCGTAAACTGATAGAATTAAGCCGCTATCATCGTGTTACCCAGGGAATGATTGACCCTGCTCCCAGTGAGATTGTGATTACTTCATTGGATGAGAAATTGATAGAGAAAGCAATCAAGTATGTGGAAGATAATATGTCGCGTACCGAACTCTCGGTAGAGGAGCTTAGCCGGGAACTGGGTATGAGCCGTGTGCATCTGTATAAGAAATTACTCCAGATCACAGGAAAGACACCGATTGAGTTTATCCGCGTGATCCGTTTGAAACGGGCAGCGCAATTATTGCGTGAAAGCCAGCTTCATGTATCTGAGGTAGCCTTCGAAGTAGGCTTTAATAACCCTAAATATTTCAGTCGTTATTTCAAGGATGAATTTGGTGTTTTGCCCTCTGTTTACCAGGAAAAAGAAGGGAAATAACAAATGATACCTCTGAAAAAAACATATCGTCCGGTCACTGTTTAAAAGTTCCCCTTCTATAAAACATTAGAAGGGGAACTTTTCATTTATAGTACTTACTTTTGCGATATGAGAAAATATATTGTTGAACCCTAAAGGTAGGTATGATTATGAATATGAAAAACATTTTCTGTTGCCTGTTGCCGGGACTTCTTTTCGGAGCATGTGCCAATAAGGTCTATGAGGAAACAGGCGATAGCGTGATAGTTAAAGTACAACAGGAAGTAACGGGAGGTCCCCGACTGGTTCGTCTGCAAGTGATGGGAGATAAATTAATCCGTGTTTCTGCTACTGCCGACAGCAAGTTTGCCGATCCGCAAAGTTTGATTGTTGTTCCGCAGGAAAAACAAATCCCATTTGCCGTCATGCAGAATGGCGATACGATTACAGTGTCTACAGAAGAAGTGAAAGCGTCCGTATTGGCCAGTACCGGAGAGGTGTGGTTTGCGGATAAAGACGGAAAGTTAATTCTGCAGGAAAACAAGGGAGGAGGAAAGAAGTTTACTCCAATCGAAGTAGAAGGAACAAAGGGATATACGATCTGTCAGGTTTTTGAATCTCCTGAAGATGAAGCGTTCTACGGATTGGGGCAGCATCAGGCGGATGAATTTAATTATAAGGGTAAGAACGAAGAACTGTTCCAATACAATACGAAAGTCTCTGTTCCATTCGTTGTTTCAAATAAGAATTATGGTGTACTGCTGGATAGCTATTCGTTATGCCGTTTCGGTAATCCGAATGACTACTCCCAATTGAACCGGGTCTTTAAGCTTTATGATAAGACAGGTCGGGAAGGTGCGCTTACCGGTACTTATGTGCCGAAAAAAGGAGAGACGTTGGTTCGCCGGGAAGACTCCATTTATTTTGAGAATCTGAAAACGATTCAGAATCTTCCGGAGAAATTGCCGTTAATGGGGGCTAAGGTCACTTATGAAGG
>DXOJ01000345.1:3361-9199 GCA_019412865.1 Bacteroides sp.
TGCTCAAACAGGAGAATTTAAGTTTATTCTTTATTACGCCGGATATGTCAAGGTCTATTTGAATAATGAACCGGTGGTGCCGGAACGTTGGCGGACTGCATGGAATCCAAATAGCTATAAGTTTGCTGTTCATCTGGAAGCAGGGAAGCGTGTGCCGTTGAAAATTGAATGGCAGCCTGATGGCGGGCAGTCTTATTGCGGGCTGCGGGCATTGACTCCTGTAGATCCGGCAGAACAGGGAAAACAGTCATGGTGGAGCGAGATGGCAAAGCAGCTTGATTATTATTTTGTGGTTGGTGAGGATATGGATGAAGTAATCAGTGGCTATCGGACTCTGACCGGAAAGTCACCTGTTATGCCGAAATGGGCAATGGGTTTCTGGCAAAGTCGGGAGAAGTATAATACACAAGATGAAATGTTGGGCGCTCTGAAAGGTTTCCGTGATCGTAAAATCCCGGTGGATAATATCGTACTGGATTGGAATCACTGGCCGGAAAATGCCTGGGGGAGTCATGAGTTTGATAAGGCACGCTTTCCGGATCCCAAAGCAATGGTCGATTCCATTCATGCTATGCATGGGCGTATGATGATTTCGGTGTGGCCTAAGTTCTATGTTACTACCGAACATTTCAAGGAGTTCGACAAGAATGGGTGGATGTATCAGCAGTCTGTCAGGGATAGCTTGAAAGATTGGGTAGGTCCCGGTTACCATTATGGTTTTTATGACGCTTATGATCCGGATGCACGTAAACTGTTTTGGAAGCAGATGTATGAGCACTATTATCCGTTGGGTATCGATGCCTGGTGGATGGATGCCAGCGAACCGAATGTACGTGACTGTACCGATTTGGAATATCGGAAGGCTTTGTGCGGACCTACGGCGTTGGGTTCCTCTACGGAATTTTTCAATGCTTATGCACTGATGAATGCAGAAGCCATTTATGACGGTCAGCGTGGAGTGGATAATAATAAACGTGTGTTCTTATTGACCCGTTCGGGATTTGCCGGGTTACAGCGTTATTCTACAGCTACATGGAGCGGAGATATCGGTACACGTTGGGAGGATATGAAGGCACAGATTTCTGCCGGACTTAATTTCGCCATGAGTGGAATACCTTACTGGACAATGGATATTGGCGGCTTTTGTGTAGAGAACCGTTATGTGGCGGGACAGAAGCAATGGAATGCGACAAAGACGGAAAATGCCGATTATAAAGAATGGCGTGAATTAAATGCCCGTTGGTATCAATTCGGTGCATTCGTTCCTCTGTATCGTGCACATGGACAATACCCGTTCCGTGAAATATGGGAGATTGCTCCGGAAGGGCATCCGGCCTATCAATCGGTTGTTTATTATACCAAACTGCGCTACAATATGATGCCGTATATTTATTCGTTGGCAGGCATGACCTGGTTTAATGATTATACAATCATGCGTCCATTAGTCATGGATTTTACAGCGGATACCCAAGTAAATGATATTGGTGACCAGTATATGTTCGGCCCTTCGTTTATGGTATCGCCGGTTTATCGCTATGGTGATCGGAGCCGTGAAATCTATTTCCCCCAAGCAGAAGGTTGGTATGATTTTTATTCCGGCAAGTTTCAGTCCGGTGGAGAAAAGAAAATGATAGATGCGCCTTATGAACGGATTCCGTTGTATGTGCGTGCGGGAGCTATCGTACCGTTAGGTGATGATATTCAGTATACGGATGAAAGACCGGCGGATCATATTCGTTTGTATATTTATCAGGGAGCGGATGGAGCATTTACTTTGTACGAAGATGAGGGCGTGAATTATAACTATGAACAAGGGATGTATACCATGATACCGATGAAGTATGATGAGGCTACCAAGACCTTAGTGATTGGTGAACGTCAGGGAGAATTTCCGGGTATGCTGAAGGAACGCACCTTCACTGTGGTTACGGTCAATAAGGAGAAAGCCCAACCATTTGATTTGAATGCGAAAGGGGTGACTGTGAAATATAATGGCAGCAAGCAGACATTGAAACTGTAGGCTGGATGATATAATCCGATGATGATGATTGGTAAATTGAAATATTTGATATTGGGGAGCTGTCTGATGCTGTTGGGAGCATGTAACAGTTCTTCCCCCATTTCTCCACGCGAGCGGTCTGACTTTAATGCGGATTGGCGTTTCCACTTGGGAGACGGATTACAAGCTGCACAACCCGGTTTTGCCGACAATGACTGGCGGGTATTGAATCTGCCTCATGATTGGGCGATTGAGGGAGACTTTAGCTGTGAAAATCCTTCCGGCACAGGGGGAGGGGCGCTTCCGGGTGGAGTTGGATGGTATCGCAAAACTTTTAGTGTAGACAAAGCAGATATAGGAAAGATCTTCCGCATTGAGTTTGACGGAGTATATATGAATTCGGAAGTATTCATCAACGGTGTTTCGTTAGGAGTGCGTCCTTATGGATATATTAGTTTCAGCTATAATCTGACCCCTTATCTGAAATGGGATGAACCGAATGTGTTGGCTGTGTGTGTAGATAATGCCGAACAACCCAATTCACGTTGGTATTCGGGTTGTGGCATTTACCGGAATGTATGGCTAAGCAAGACTGGTCCGATACACGTAGCCGATTGGGGAACGTATGTCACGACATCATCGGTTGACAAGGGAGAGGCTGTACTGAATCTTGTTACTACTATTGTGAATGAAAGTGATACAAATGAAAATATCACGGTCTGCTCATCCTTGCAGGATGCTGAAGGCAGAGAAGTTGCTAGAACGCAGTCGACCGGAAAAACGGAAACTGGCAGAGAAGCTGTTTTCACCCAGCAATTGACTGTAAAACAACCGGAGCTGTGGGATGTTGATACTCCTTACTTGTATACATTGGTTACCAAAGTGATGCGAAACGAGGAATGTATGGATAGGTATACGACTCCTGTCGGTATTCGTACCTTCAGTTTTGATGCCCGGAAAGGATTTACATTGAACGGTAGGCAAACCAAGATTAACGGGGTATGTATGCACCATGATCTGGGCTGTCTGGGGGCAGCTGTCAACACACGTGCCATTGAACGGCAATTGCAGATTCTGAAAGAAATGGGATGCAACGGCATACGTTGTTCCCATAATCCTCCCGCACCCGAACTGCTTGATCTCTGTGATCGTATGGGATTTATCGTGATGGATGAGGCTTTTGATATGTGGCGGAAGAAAAAAACAGCACATGATTATGCCCGTTACTTCAATGAATGGCACGAGCGCGATTTGAATGACTTTATTTTGCGTGACCGCAATCATCCTTCTGTCTTTATGTGGAGTATCGGTAATGAAGTCCTCGAACAATGGAGTGATGCTAAAGCGGATACATTGAGTCTGGAAGAGGCCAATTTGATCCTGAATTTTGGACATTCTTCTGAAATGTTGGCAAAAGAAGGAGAGGAGAGTGTCAACTCTTTGCTGACGAAGAAATTGGTAAGCTTTGTAAAAGGGCTTGATTCTACCCGTCCTGTCACTGCCGGATGCAATGAACCAAATTCCGGCAATCATTTATTCCGTTCCGGTGCACTGGATGTGATTGGCTATAATTATCATAATAAAGATATTCCTCATGTTCCGGCTAATTTTCCGGACAAGCCCTTTATCATTACTGAAAGTAATTCGGCATTGATGACACGTGGATACTACCGTATGCCCAGTGACCGGATGTTTATCTGGCCCGAGCGTTGGGATAAACCCTTTGCTGATTCTACTTTTGCCTGTTCATCTTATGAGAACTGTCATGTGCCTTGGGGAAACACTCATGAAGAAAGTCTTAAGTTAGTCAGAGACAACAACTTTATCAGCGGGCAATATGTATGGACAGGATTTGATTATATCGGAGAACCGACTCCTTACGGGTGGCCTGCACGTAGTTCATTCTTTGGTATTGTCGATCTGGCAGGTTTCCCAAAAGATGTCTACTATCTATATCAGTCGGAATGGACAGATAAACAAGTATTGCATCTTTTCCCGCATTGGAACTGGACTCCGGGACAGGAGATTGATATGTGGTGCTACTATAATCAGGCTGATGAAGTGGAATTGTTTGTGAATGGAAAGTCGCAGGGAGTGAAATGTAAAGATGCTGATAACCTGCATGCTGTTTGGCGTGTAAAGTTTGAACCGGGAACGGTGAAGGTCGTTGCACGCAGAAAGGATGAAGTGATAGCAGAAAAGGAAATTCGTACAGCCGGAAAGCCTGCAGAAATTCGCCTGACTCCTGATCGTTCAGTTCTGGCTGCTGATGGAAAAGATTTGTGTTTCGTCACTGTAGAGGTGCTGGATGAAGAAGGGAATCTTTGTCCGAATGCAGATAATTTGGTGAATTTCACAGTGAGAGGTAATGGTTTCATCGCAGGAGTGGACAATGGAAACCCGGTATCGTTGGAACGCTTTAAGGATAAAAAGAGGAAAGCATTTTATGGAAAATGCCTTGTTGTAATTCAGAATGATGGGAAACCGGGAAAAACGGAGCTGACAGCTACTTCGGAAGGGCTTCGGCAAGCCGTGGTAAAGGTCTCGGCAAAAGATTGTAAACTGTAAATGATTATTGGAATAATGAAGACATTTTTATTGACTATATGTTTCCTGTCTGTTCAGACAGGCATGGTGGCGATTGCTCAAGACAAAGAACAAACACCGGTGTATCTGGATGATACACAACCGATAGAGGTTAGGGTACAGGATGCGTTGAACCGTATGACTGTGGAGGAGAAAACTCGTCTTAGTTATGCACAAGGGAAGTTTAGCTCCCCTGGCTGTCCCCGTTTGGGTATTCCTGAACTTTGGATGAGTGACGGACCTCACGGCGTACGTGCCGAAATTAATTGGAATGATTGGGGATATGCCGGATGGACGAACGATAGTTGCACAGCCTTTCCTGCACTGACCTGTCTGGCAGCTAGCTGGAATCCACTATTAGCAGCGAAATATGGATATGCTATCGGTGAAGAAGCCCGTTATCGTGAAAAGGATGTTTTGCTGGGACCGGGTGTGAATATCTATCGTACTCCGCTCAACGGGCGTAACTTTGAATATATGGGGGAAGACCCTTATTTAGCCTCGGAGCTTTGTGTACCTTATATTCAGGGAGTGCAGAAGAATGGAGTAGCCGCCTGCGTAAAACATTACGCACTGAACAATCAGGAATTATGGCGGGGACATATCGATGTGCAGCTAAGTGACCGTGCATTGTATGAGATATATCTGCCTGCCTTTAAGGCTGCTGTGGAAAGAGGGAAGGCTTGGTCTATTATGGGAGCGTACAATAAGGTGCGCGGAACTCATGCTACTCATCATAAACTGCTGAATAATGATATATTGAAGGGAGAATGGAACTTCGACGGTTGTGTCATAACAGATTGGGGAGCTGCGCATGATACCTATGAAGCTGCCATGTATGGCTTGGATATTGAAATGGGATCTTATACGAATGGTTTGACTTCAGAATCGGAATTCGGTTATGACGATTATTACTTGGGTAAGTCTTATCTGAAAATGGTTCGGGAAGGTAAGATTCCGATGGAAGTAGTGAATGATAAGGCTGCTCGTGTGTTGCGTCTGATTTTCCGTACAGCTATGAATCGCAGGAAACCGTTCGGGGCACTGACTAGTGAAGAGCACTATCGTACGGCTTATGAGATTGCAACAGAGGGTATTGTCCTGTTGAAAAATGGAACCGGTAAGAAACAACCTGCCTTATTGCCTGTACCTCAAGGAAAATACAAACGTATTTTAGTGGTGGGAGATAATGCTACCCGTAAGTTAGCGTCCAAAAATGCCGTATAGTATAACCGATATAAAATCCAGATCTT
>DXOJ01000346.1 GCA_019412865.1 Bacteroides sp.
CTATGAAATTACATGAAATAAGAAAGGGGGAGATCGGGATTTTTGTATAAATAATAAAGGCTTTTATAATTATGATATAAAGAAATGAGACTGAATTCCCGCCTTTCCCCTGGAGAATTCAGTCTCATTTATATGATTCAAGTCAATGGATTATCTGCTTCCGCCTGCCCACCAAACGTTTTCACTATATACATATTGTCCGTTTCCGTATGCTGCTTTCACTTCGGCATTCGTTGTTGTGTCGCTATTGCCATAAGGACAACGTAATGGGAAAGAGTTCGGATTTTTTAGCTCAATAAAGTTTTCGCCAAGTCCTTTCATTCTGCGAACATCATTGTAAGATTCTGTCGCTTCTCCTGAAGCTCCCCATAATGCGAAGTATTTTTGAATCATTGTTGTTTTCAACGGTTCGGCTGTATATTTGGCTTCTACTGTATTGTCAAAGTAACTTTCGGCTTCAGTATCTGTAATACTACTTGCCGGGTTGATGAGCGTTTTGCCCAATTCCTTTCTTGAAACGCTAAAGCTATTTTCTGCATTTAACAATCCGGCTACTACAGCGTCTTTTAATGCACTTTTTGCATCACGTCCCAATCTGCATAGAGCTTCTGCTTCCAGGAACTTTAATTCATGATAGCTCAATAACAGTGTGGGTGCTGATATAGAATACATAAATAAAGAAGTTCCATACTTGGAAGTGCCTTGTTCCGGAGAACCGTTAGGCGCATATACGGCATTGTCTGCAGTTCCCGGAGCTTGTTCTTTTCCAGATGCACCTTGTTTAGTGATGAAAGCTCTGGACAGACGTGGGTCGTTGTATTCTGCCAGTTTGCTTCTCATACTTTCGCTTGCACCTAATCCGGCACGAGCCACAAAGAAACCGTAAAGCGGATTTATATTGTTGGCGTCATATACGTCGAATGCTGCTTGTTCTTCTGCACTTTCGAAAGAGTTATCCACATATTCCAAAACCTTCTCCATGTCAGCGTCTTTGTTGGCGGATCTTTTAAGAAGATGCATTGTGTAACGCGCTTTCAGACCATACGCCAACTTAAGCCATTTTTCAGCATCGCCCTGATATAACAAATCTTGAGCTCCCGGGTCTATTAGATCTTCTTTCTGCAAGTCTGCAATAGCGTCGTCCAGGTATTGCATTGCTTGTGTATAAATCTCTTCTTGTTTATCCATTTTAGGAGTCAGGTAAACAGGAGAACCATTTTCGTCAACTAAGGCTGCCTGGCTGCATGGAGCATCTCCGAACATATCGGCTATCAATGCACAATTATAAGCAGCCAACACCTCAGCCATACCTTTGGTTGCAAAATTTCCATAATCTATTCCTCCCTCACTGCATTGATTGATGATGATACGGGCGGATTTCAATGTGGAATACAGACCATTCCATGTATTATTGAAAGTGGAGGATGAGGTCGGTTCGCTTTCTCTGGTTTCTGCGTAATACAATTGGTTGTCAACACCTACTTCATATTCAATGTAAGCAGATAGATAAGTATTGAAATCACCTCCTGCGTTAGAGAATGCGGTAGAGGTTATTACATCCGTCAGAATGAATCTTCCGGCCACGCTTTGCGTATGTCCGTGATCCTTATTGATTCTATCCATTGCATCTTCCGAACATCCGGAAAAGACAACTGATAAAACAGTAGCGGCAAAAATGCCTTTGATTATATTATATGTTTTCATCTTTCTTTTTAGCTAATTAGAATTTTACATTAAATCCAAAACCATAGCTGGCTGTTCCCGGAAGAGAGAAATGCTCGAATGCACCTCCCATATTGTCATTACCCTGTGAAGCTTCTGGATCGAAGCCTTTCATTTCAGACCAAACCAAAATGTTGCGGGCAAAAACATTCACGTTCACATTCAACCATTTCTTTGAGAATACCGGATAGCTTACTGATAATTCACGCAGTTTTATATAAGAATTGTCATAAATGTAGGATTCGTCAATGGATCTTCTTCTTGTGAAATATGCTTGAGCGTCTGTTACCTTTATATCATTGGGCGCATAGATTGAGTTACCGTCTGCATCTTTTCCTGTTTCTTTAACGGAGTTTTCCACAATGAATTCGGTATTACGCATATCACCAGATAATTTGCTCACACCGTAATAGTTCATTTCACCTGCGGTACCACTATACATCTGTCCTCCTTGTTTCCAGTCGAATACTGCAGAAATACGGAACTTGTACAATTCGATATTTGTATTGAAACCTAAACGGAAGTCAGGAGATACAGTTCCGATAACCGCATCTTTTCCCTGCATGGGAAGTCCGTTTTTGTCTACTACAATCTTGCCTTCGTCATTACGCATATAGCTTTTTCCATAGATCACAGGGAACTTGTCACCAATTCCGGCACGTACCTGCGGAGTTACAAATCCTCCTAACATAATACTTTCTACTCCTGGAGCCAATTCGTCTACGTAATTGTCGATTTTGGAGAAGTTAAAAGCGAAGTCGAGTTTGAAGTTCTTGGTATCTACCGGAGATACGCCCAATGTCAACTCGTGGGTATTTGTGTGGATTTTACCTCCATTCATTATCATACTTGAGGCTCCGGTTGAACCTGCCAAAGGAACTTCGAATATCTGATCTTTCACATTCTGACGTGAATAAGTATAATTCAAGGTTACCAGTCCGTTTAAGAAAGTAAGATCTGCTCCCAGTTCGTATGATTTTGTATTTTGTGGTTTTAAGTTAGGGTCATATACCTTATAATATGGAATGTAAGCCATTGCTCCATTAATTGGATAAACAATAGGATTTCCCATATAGAAACCGCCACCATAAGACGGAGTATAATAATAACTTTGAGTATAATCACCGGCCATACCAACTTCCGCATAAGAAGCACGTATCTTACCGAAGGTTAATATGTTATTCTTCAGGGGAGCCAGTTCGGTGAAGATGAATCCTAATGACACTGAAGGATAAGTGAAAGAACGGTTGTCACGTGGCATGCTTGAAACAATATCGTTACGTATACTTCCACTTAGATAGAGCATGTTTTTCCATGCTACTGACAAGTTGGCGAAATTACCTACCGTTCGTTTCTTGTTGTATTGGCTTTCGTTGGAGAATACAGAAGCATTATTCAGATGATTCCATCCGGGGAAATTGAAATTCATGCTATATGCGTATTCATATTTTGTCTTTTTATCCACAAACTCATTACCAATCAATGCATCCAAGGTCCATTCTTCGTTGATATTCCATGTGTAAGCGGCAGTTAACAGTGAGTTTAATTCATTAACAGTGTAATGGTACTCTGAATCTTCACCTGTAGGTGCCCAAGTACTTCCATATCCGTAGATTTCTGAATAATTGGTAGTGTAAGCGTCATCACCGATCTGGTATTTAATATCCAGTTTGTGGTTGTCTGTTCCAAATTTAGTGATGTATTTCACGAAAGCATTTCCGAAGAAACGTTGTGAACGTTCGGAGAACTGGTTATTGTCAACTGCCCAATATGCATCGTCGATCCAGCTGTCTCGATATGTATTTTGTGTGTAAGGGTCGCCTTCTATGTGAGAAGGAATACCGGCCATATTATAGCTGACGGGTGCATTATAGATCGTAGCAACCACACTGGTGTTGGCTGTAGACTGTTTGGAGATTTTTGAAGTCACAAAGTTTCCATTAAATCCGGTAGTCCAGTTAGGATGGAGTTGTGCTTCGGCAGACATTTTCACGTTATATCTATCCATACCGGTTGATGGAACGATACCATTACTGGTGGTGTTACCCAAAGAAAAGGAGTAGTTACCTTTGTCGAATCTCTGGGCTACATTGACGTTATTGCTCCAAGATACACCTGTTTCAAAAAAGTCCTTCATGTTGTTATATGCTTGTGGAGTAGCCCACGGATTCATGCCGGCAGCTGCAAGTTGAGGAACATAGTATTTTCCGGACTGTTTACCATATTGGCTGGTGTAACTGTTGTCTGTATTTCCTCCGTAGGTAGGGTCGTTAGCTAATTCGGAAATCTTAGGACCCCATGCGAAAGGAGATGACGGATCGAAAGTACCGCCTGAACCTTGTGCATATTCTTGTTGCAGTTCCGGAAGAGTTGAAATCTTATCAAAGGAAAGGTTAGTACTGAAAGTTATAGTAGGTTTCCCTTTATCTGCTCCTTTACCACTTTTGGTAGTGATAACGATAACACCATTGGAAGCTCTCATACCATACAAAGCAGAAGCGGCTTGTCCCTTTAATATATTGATACTTTCTATATCATTAGGGTCAATGTCGACAGCACGGTTAGCATAGTCCGTTCCATACGCTCCATCGGTAAGAGAAGTGCTCACATCTGCGGTAGAAGCGATAGGCATGCCATCAATTACATACAATGGAGTATTGTCTCCAGTGAAAGAACGAGAACCGCGAATCGTAATCTTTGAAGAAGCACCCGGCATACCTGATGATGGGGTGATGTCAATACCTGATACTTTTCCTTGTAAGGCTCCCGCTAAATCTGTATTAGCAGCACGTGTCAACGCATCCGATTTGACGTCTTGTACGGCATATCCCAATGCTTTCTTCTCACGTGAAATACCCATAGCGGTAACTACTACTTCGTCTAGCTTTTGGGCGTCAGCCTTTAATACAACTCTCAAATTTGGCTTAATAACTACCTCTTGTGTTTGCATTCCGATATACGAAATCTGCAAAGTCTTTGCAGAACTAAATATTTTGTATATTATTGATTATCAATGATGTAATATCTAATATTTAGGTGTGGAGAGCTTTTTCTTTTCTTAATTAATGATACATATATGCTTAATTATTAGATGATTAAATAAATTCGTTATTATTGCCAGTCTATATATGTGTAAGCG
>DXOJ01000347.1 GCA_019412865.1 Bacteroides sp.
TTTAATGTAACTTTAGGCATATTTACCAGCCAATAGAAATTTTGATGTTGCGAGTAACGCCAATATAAGTTTTCAGAAATAAGATTTCTGTTTAAGTCTTCTAATTCCAGCTTTATATAATATATGGCAGAAAGGTCACCTCGTTGAGGTACGGTTTCTAATTCTTTATATTGGTCGGCGCCCACGGATATGGTATCTGTGTATGCCCAGCATTCTTTCATCGAATAGTCTATGATTCTGGCTTTGGCTATAACAGATTTAAGTTCTTGATGAGTAGCGTTTATCACAGAAATCCGGTTCGTATTTGCATTCATTTGAATATGAATGGGTTCCATTGCTTTCTTTGAGAAATAGTAAGAAGCATTGGGTGACAGATACCAATCATAAATTTGCCAGCAGACATCGGGCCAACAAGAGTTTAGTTTCCAGATCATTATCCCTGTTGTGATATCCCACATCCGGTGGTTGGCTGCCTCAAACATGGCACGATACCCTTCTGAACTTACTAGCTGGCCTTTATATGCATAATCCTCGCTACTGACTGGGTCGCTATAGAAGGTTCGGATTGCATTGTCGTATGCACGATAGCAGAAGTTATTGGTGTCCCATGCTCCGTGTTCCGCCCATATACTGTCTAATGGATAAATCGGATTTCTCCGGTCAAGTGGCTTATCAATGGTAGGTATAAACTTTTTCAAACTTTCGTATACAGGTACGGAAGGCATGCCTAATTCGTTTCTGAACATTTGCAGATAAACCTCTTCTACTTTGTCGAAGTAGTAATCGGAGGGTGCCCAGTTATAGTCGGGAGCGCCATCATCGGTAGTACCGGTTGGTAAGTCCGGTTTTAAATAAGGAGTTAGTTTGTCTACGTCCCAACTGATACTGGTAGTCGGTATGTAGGGGCGTGTCGTGTCGAGGCTTAATACGGCTTCTTTGGTCGGATGATACAATTCTTCATCTACCAACACTTCATTAACTCCGAACCATGCAATGATACAGGGATGATTACGGTATCTTTTGACCATGTCTTTCACGCAAGCGATAGCTAAGTCATTGTTGAGAGGATTATGCTGGTTGTCACGTCCCGGGAACATTCGGTAGCATTGATAAAATACATGCCAGTTCATCAGTCCGTATTTATCCCAGCTATCTAGCCAATCTTCGGAAGGGGAAGGCATATCTTCACTGCCGATCAAAGTAATGTTGGCATTTGCCATTAATCGTGCCTGGTCATAAATTCGTTTGGGTGAGTCGTCGAGAAGTACATCCGGTTGTATCCATCCCCCTTTACAGAAGATGCGTTTGCCATTGATAAAGAATACACGACCATATTCTTCCCCGTTTTTCATTAATTCCGAAGTTACTTCGCGAATTCCGAAGTTTACCTTCTCCCGATCGGACGATTTCCCATTATTCATGTCGAATGATAAATCGAGACTGTGCATATATTGCTCTCCATATCCGTTTGGGTACCATAAGTATGGGTTCTGTATAGATAAGACGGAAAACTTCTGGGGAGATAATATTATTTCTTTACTTTCATTGGGGAGCATTGTGACAGGCAGAGTTACGCTTATCGGTTTCATGCTTCCAGCCAGTTTACGTGTGTAACTCGGATAAACTAATTCGTTGATAAGGCGAATTGTTGCTTTAACTTTACCGCTTATCATCTTATCCGAATGATTGTGTACAGTCGCTTTGATTGTAATGTCAGCAACTGTTGTATCTTTTTGGGGTAGAGTAGTGATAATATATGGGTCTTCAATAGTGACCTGGCTGGTTGCTTCCAGGGTGACGGACTGATAAATACCCATATTCCGGTCACGCACTACAGGGGCGCAATCCCAACCACCTGTGAATTTTAATGTTTCATCTTTGAACAAATCGGAAGCCGTACCACGGTTAGGCCCAAAGGCTATAAATTGTGTTCCGGGGTTAGGAGTTCCGGGATGGTCCACTTGATATATTTTTATAGCAATACAGTTCTGTGTGGGCTGGATATAATCGGTTATATCGAATTTGAAGCGGCGGAACATGCCTACTACATCTTCTTTTTTCCCTATTTGATGTCCATTAATCCATACGTCTGCACGATAGTTAATTCCATTGAGGTTCAGCCATATTTTTTTGTTTTTATATTGCTTAGGCAAAGTGAAGGTCGTGCGATACCAATAAGGTTCCTGCCAAGGATTTTTTCCATTGCCCAGGTAACTGTATTTAGCTAAGTCCATTTTTTTATTAAACTCATCAGAGACATCAGGAATTAGAAAGTTGTTCATGCCGATTCTGGGATCAGGATAAACGTTCTGTTTCACTAATGCATTCAAAACAGTAGTCGGTACTGTGGCTTCATACCAGTCGGTAGCTTGGAATGAAGGCATAGATACTTTTTCCGCATTTTCGCTTATTTCGGTTGTACTTTTTATTTCCCAATTGGTTAATTTCAACTGGTTATCTGCTTTGCTTATCAAGCAAAACAATAGAAACGGATAGAGTATAAGTAATTTTTTCATAACAATTTATTCTACAAACATTAAAGCTGCTGCACCCATAAATCCGGCATTATCTTTTAAACCTGCTGGCTTTAACTGGATGCTTGCAGCAGTTTGCGGACAAATGTACTTTTTAAATAAAGATACCATTGAATCCCAAAATATATCTGATGAATGCATAACTGAGCCTCCGATAATTACGACTTCCGGATCAACGATATTAACAGTCCAGGAAAGGGCATAAGCTAATGCCTGGGTAAACTCTTTCCATGCTTTTAATGCGTTGATGTCTCCTTCCCGGGCTAATTTACTGATTTCTTCTCCTGAAATCTTTCTTTTTGTAATTCTCTGATATAAATTTGATATTCCAGTTCCCGATACATAATCTTCTATCATTCCTTCTTTGTATGGAGACAGCCAGATTTCTCCGGCACAACCGGTAGCTCCACGAATAATTTTTCTGTTTACCACTATAGCTGCTCCTAAGCCTGTGCCAAGAGTGATTCCTAGTATTGAATTTAGGTTTCTTCCGGCTCCCCATAGGGCTTCTCCTAACATCATTGCATTTGCATCATTATCCAGTTTGACCGGAAGTCCGAAAGTTGATTCTATTTTTTTGTGTAAAGGGTAATTGTGTAACGTTGGAAGGTTATTGCATTCGAGAATGATGCCTTTGTTGATATCTAATGGACCGGTAGAACCGATGCCGATGCCGATTAATTCTGCTCCATCGGCTTGTTGTATCATTCTTCGGATTAATAGAGTCAATTGCTCAATAATCATTTCACCGGGTTCGTGCGCTAAAGTCCGGATAGATTCGGGGATACCGATTATCTGTCCGTTAATATCGACAAGTCCGGCTTTTATTTTAGTCCCGCCAATATCGACTCCAATTGCAATTTTCTTTGGATACACAATTCTCATAGTTTATTCGATTGATGTTATTTTGGCACCATGTGTAAATTCTCCTGGTATTATTCCGCATTTGGTTGCCCATGTATTTATAAGAAGTTGTACAGGAACTATACAGGGGATTGTAAATAACTCAGCATTAGTGCTTGGGATAGTAATGGCACATAAATTATCATTTTCAAACACTAAGTTTGAATCGGTGATAAAGATAACTTTTCCTTCATATTTAAGGATATCTTTTACTAAAGATAGTGATTGTTCGTAGGTTTCTGATTGCGAGTGTGCAAATAGAATGGCTATGAATCCTTTCTTTACCATTTCTAACGGGCCATGCCTGAATTCACCACCTAATAAAGCTGATGCAGGCGTATGCGCTGCTTCCATGAACATCAATGCACTCTGGCTGGCAGCTGCAAAAACTGGTCCCCGTCCTATTAATTGCACAAAAGTGGAGCCGTCTATCAGTTCAATAGCTTTCGACATCCATGGAGTATTTCCATTGACCATGTTCTCAATAATTTTACTGAGTTTATGCCATTGGGTGCTGTCGATTTCTTGATTGCATAACTTCATTGCCAGTAAATATGCTACTTGATAACAGGTTATGAATGTTTTTGTTGACGTTTTTTCTTCCTTTCCAGCTTTGCACAATAGGCTATAGCGAGAGAATTTGACTAAACTGCTATCTTTTTCATTACAAATAGAAAGAACTGTGATGTTTGAAGATAACTTTTCTATTAGTTTGATTACTTCATAGCTTTCTCCTGATTGCGAAATACATATAATCAACGATTCTGGACTAATTAATGAAATTTGATAATGCAATAATTCTCCTGCGTTCAGAGCATATGCCGGGATTTTATATGAATTAAGTAGAGAAGCAGTTGCGTTAGCGATGAAGTAAGAACTGCCCATACCGGTTAACAGAATATTTCTATATTTGCCGGAACACCATAATTCTGAAATTTGTGACAAAACGGATTTTCCTTCTACGCTTTTGTAGAAGTTTGCCGTCTGCAGAAGTGCTTGCGGTTGCTCTTGTATTTCTTGGAAAAATTGTACCATCGGATTTTTTTAATTATAATCTAGTGACTTTAATAACTACTTAGCAACAGTTGTGCAATTATTCATATGTAATTGCCAACTGTTACTGAGTAGTTTATAGATGATCTTAAATGATATTTAAATTTTCATTTATAAATTGAATCTGGTAATTTCATAAGCAAATAGTCCCTGATCCGTAGTCAACATATAGACCTGAACGGCATTGCCATCAGCACTTCGACCGAATACAACATCTCCTGTTTCATCAACGTTGGTACCAAGTACCTGTTTGCCAGAAACGAACGAGGCTGAAGATGTCATACCAGTTACCGCATACCCCGTTCCGGGGATACTGCCTGTTCCTGTTGTACTTCCTTCACGTGAATCGAAGATAAAGCCATTAGCCATTGCTGAAGTTCCGGGATTATTCGTGATGTTGGATACATATAGGCGGTGGGACCAAACCCCATTGCTTGACAGACCATTTTGAACGCCTAACAAACATGTACCGTTAAATTCAACATATCCTATTCCCCGGACATTCTTATCATATGTAGCGCTACCGGACCACCAATGTGATGTTGGAAGTGAGAAATCTATGGCGCGTGCGCCTGTGCCTATAGGAGTGTAATTAATTGCTTGCCGGAAGTTGGCACTGGCCCAAATATATCCTAGTGGAGAAGTATTTGTCAATGGAATGACTTTAGTTGCGTTCCACATGGAGACTGATGCTCCTCCGCCCCATTCTACATAAGCGTTGCCTTGCATTGCACCATCTTTGAACATAAGGAAAACCGCACGTGGTACATTTTTGGTTGATGTGGCAATAATTGCATCCCCTGAAGTCAGATCACCTTTGACGCAGATTGTGCGTCCAAGCTCTAGTTTTTTGACTCCATTAATGCCTACAGGAGCATTGGCGAATGTACTCCCATTAATATTTGCATAAACGATGCTCTTAGGTGCATTCTCGATGCCGTTAGGCCAAACCCAGGCACGTACGTTTGGGTCGGTAACATTGGCGTCTAAAGTACTAGTGTATGCCATAGCTACTAAATGTCCAGCATCATCACTGGTAATAGCATGGATGGAGCGGCCTGCATCAATACCTGTAGTGTTGACTTTTACATCAAGTACTTTGCCGTTATAACGATCCATTACAATCATTTTATTGTAATCAGTGCTATTACTGATAATTAGATAGTCGTCAATAACAGCCATTGTACGGTTCGCTCCAACCTCAAATCCATGTGTGTCATCTGTATAGATTTGGAAACCAAATAATGAAGCTGTATAGCCCACTCCCTGAGGTAATAGATCCGGGAGTTCCAGACTAGTCTGATAGACTGTTTTGTCTGTTCCATTTTGTGCAATAACGGTTATAGTCGGTTGGTTACTTAAATCTATAATGCCGGTTGCCGGATCCAATGATGATGATTCGATAGTAGCCCATGGAGAGACTGTTAATGCCGCAGACTTCAAGGCTGCATCAATAGCTGAAGAGGTTTTATAGATGATGATTTTTCCTGTACCACCCGTACTCTCAGGTTCGACGATACGTATTGTTGCACGTGAATAGTCTGTCAGTTCTACTTTACTAATACTGGCTAATTTTGATTTCACATAAGCAGCCTTAAATGTATAAGTAATTTTGCTTCCATCTTCTTTGACTAATGTTGATTGGAAACCACTGACCAGATCACGAATGCCGGAAATGCTGGGGGAGAATTTTGCTCCTACAGGCAGGCTGGCTGAAACTTTCATTTGTGTCAGGTCACCTTGTATTTTTTCCGTATCTGAAATATAATAAGGAACTTGTATGGTAATTGTATTACTTGCCTCGTCTACGATAGCACTATATGTGGTACTTTCATCAGAAGCTAAGCATCCGGTTATGGTTAGTCCTGTAACATTTTCGCTGCCTGTCCTTGCCAGATCGTCCGGGTCCTCGCAGCTCATGAAGGCTAGCATTGATATTAGTACCCCGGTG
>DXOJ01000348.1 GCA_019412865.1 Bacteroides sp.
TATGTAATGGACGGACAGGTAATTTCATCCGATGCCTTTATGACCCTTAACCCGGCGGACATTAAAGAAATTAAGGTGTTGAAAGATGCTGTGGCATGTGCCTTGTATGGTATCAAAGCCGCCAATGGAGTAATAGAAATCACTTCTTTGCGCGGGAATCCCGATGGACGTACAACTACCAGTTACAGTTTCAATATGGGTATTACTACTCGTGGACGCAGGGGAGTCGAGATGATGGATACGGACGAGAAACTGGAACTGGAGCGCCGATTACAAAATCGTTCTACTCCCGGTTATCGGTACAGCGAGGATTACTACAGGAAGTATTTCGCCAATGATCCGAATTTGAACCAAATGATAGCCGAAGGGCAGGAAATACTCGATTCTTTGCGCACCATTCATACTGATTGGTTCGACGAACTGATTCATTTAAATACCTATCAACGTCATAATCTGAGTGTCAGAGGCGGATCGGAAAAAACGTCTTATTATGTATCTGCCAATTATGCCCAGCAAGGAGGACGTGTGCCGGGGAATGATACACATCGTTTTACTGCCACTATGAGCCTTGACCAGCAACTGGGTAGGGTGGGATATTTATCATTAAGTGCCAATGCGGGATATTCTGAAACAGATACGCCGAATGGAAGTTCATATTCTCCTACCGATTTGATCTATCAACTCAATCCTTATGAAACAAAGACGGGAAAATTAGTTTCTTTTTCTAATGAAACTTCAGATTACACTTATAATGATTTGTTAAGTCAGTACAACAGTAAATCGACAGATAAACGCGGTGGAGTGAGTGGAAGTTTGAATTTGGAGCCTCTGAAAGGATTGAGTATCGATGCTGTAACAGGTATTGATATGCTTTTGAATGAAGGTATGACGCTGGTGCCTTCTACTTCTATCAGTGAACGAAACAGCGGGGTGGATGAAGCAGAGCGTGGAAAGCTCTCCAAAGAGAAAAACGTGACAACGAATGTTTCATCGAATGTCCGCATCACTTATAATAAGATATTTGCCGAGAAACATGATTTTACTATTGGCGGGAATATGGATTATTATATGACGGATGCGGATAATGTTTCTATTACAGGATATGGAGTGGGTATGCAAATGTCACCATCCGCTATCAACCAGTCTATTTCCGGTAACAGAAAACCAGTGGTTGGTTCTTATAAGGAAAAGACTGCCCAACTGGGGTTGGGGCTGGTGATGGGATATAGTTTTGATAATACTTACGATCTTTTCGCGACCTACAAAGCAGACGCTTCTTCTATCCTTCCTGAATCCAAACGTTGGAATGCCGCATGGGCTATCGGTTTGGGATGGACAATCAGCCAGTATCCTTTTCTGAAAGATAATGATGTAATCTCCCGCTTGAACTTGAAGGCTTCTTACGGGCGAATGGCTAATCTGGCGGGAGTGTCTGCTTCATCAACGATTGGTACTTTTTCTTATTCGACTGATTATTATGGAAATGCACGTCTCCTGCAGTTGCTTGCACTTTATAATACCGATCTGAAAGCGGAGCAGACGGCATCTACGGATATTAGTTTGTCGGTTGAACTATTCAAACGTCTGACTTTGGACGCCAACATTTACCGGCGTGAGACAAGCGATGCTTTGCTTGATGTTCCGGTTCCGTTGTCTAATGGATTCAGCACGATGAAACGCAATATTGGCGTGCTGCGCAATGAAGGCTACGAATTGAGCGCTTCTCTGAAAGTACTTGATACTTCTGATTGGCGTCTTTCGCTACGCGGATCACTGGCATACAATCGTAATAAGGTAGTCGATTTGTATTATGCCGATCGCTTATATGCAAGTGAAGAAGCTATTATTCCTGATTATGAGGTAGGAAAATCGTATGATATGATTTATGGATTGAAGTCGTTGGGTATCAACCCGATTACAGGCCTTCCCGTATTTCAGGGAGCAGACGGGCGCGAAATACCAGCCACGGAAAATCCGTCGAAAGAGAACATTGTAGCTTTGGGTCATGCAACCCCTCCTTACAGTGGTATATTCAATTTAAGTTTTTCTTATCGTGATTTTGATTTGGATATGGATTTCTATTATGTATTTGGCGGAGTTAAATCTTATAGTTATTCATACGTCCGCTCTTCCGATGACGCTAATAAAAATGCCATAAAAGGGCAATTGCAGAATATGTGGTTTGAGAAAGGAGATGAAGGGAAGACGTACCATTCTCCTTTCTACAGTTCTTCGGCTATCGCCTCACTGGATTATCCGAATACGGAAACTGTTGGAAAGAGTGATTATCTGAAACTGTCAATGGTGTCATTGCGCTATCGTGTTCCGCACACATTTCTGGAGAAGAACTGTAATTTCATTAAATATGCCAACGTTGCTTTCCAGGCATCCAATCTGTTTATGATTACTCCTTATAAGGAATCTGATCCGGAAACAGGTTCGTTGGCGGGTACGATGCAGCCAGTGTTAACCATTAATTTGAGTTTGACTTTCTAAACATGGATGGATATGATGATTGTAAAAATGATAAATAAAAGTCGGATCAAAACTGTGATAGGCAGTCTTTTCCTGACACTTTGTTTCACTGCCTGCTCATTGAATATTCCGTATGAAAATCAGTTTTCGGATCCGGATGCCATAACAACGCCGAATACTGCCCGTGAGTTGGAGGCTGTGTCAGCGTTTTGACACAACCTCATGTGTGTGTATATACCTGGGTATGCGCAATCTGCTCCGATTTCCCTTCCAAAAGGAACTGTAGAGGGGTATTTGCCTAACGGACTGCATTATTTAATATTAAAAAACGCAGTTCCTGCTTCAAGGGTAGAGTTTCGTTTGATTATGCGTGTCGGTTCTGTTCAGGAAACGGAAAATCAGAAAGGATGTGCTCATTTCCTCGAACACATGGCATTTGGTGGAACCAGGCATTTTCCCAAACGTTCATTGGTGAGTTATCTGGAATCTAAGGGAGTGAAATACGGAATTGATATCAATGCTTTCACAGGTTACGATCGTACTATCTATATGTTTGCTGTCCCCACAGATCATGGGCAGGAGGCTGTTGTTGACAGTTCGTTGTTGATTATACGCGACTGGCTCGACGGAATATCTTTTCTTCCGGAGAAAGTGGAAAATGAGAAAGGAATCATTCTGGAGGAATTGAGAAGTTATGATCTCAATGATGATTTCTATCAGTTGAAGATTGGACAGGGTGTTTTTGGAAACCATATACCTTTGGGTACTGCCGATGATATTCGTAAAGTGACCCCTCAAGTACTCAAAGAATATTACAATAAATGGTATATTCCTTCACTGGCTACATTAGTGGTAGTGGGAGATATTTTTCCCAATGAGATAGAGGCTAAGATAAAAGCAGGTTTCTCTTCATTAAAGAAACGGGTGGCTAAAGATTTCCGCATTTATCCGTTGGAGTATGCGAAAGGTATTCAAATATCGGAAGTAAGAGATTCGTTGCGTAACCATACGAAAGTGGAGTTGATGATTCCTCATCCTTGTGTGGTTGAACGCACTATAAACGATGCTGTCAAGAAAGAAACCGGACGTTTACTGCTTCGGGCAATAACACAGCGCTTTCGGGGGCGTCACATCAAAGCGGATCTATCTGATTCCTGGTATTTGAGCGATAAGAATCATTTGGTATTGGCAGTAGAGGGAAATGACAGGAGCGAAATACTAAGTACTATAACTACTGCCGTAGCCGAACTAAACTGTTTGATTCGCGAAGGATGGGACAAGGAGGAACTGGCAGATGTCCGTACACAATTCTGCAATCAGCTAGCTGAAGGCAATCCTGACGATGCGCGTTCTTCTATTTATTTCTGCGATGATTTTACTGATTATGTGATATCAGGTGATCGTTATATGACTGCCCCGGCGGAGCGGAAGCAATTGAAAGAAGCCATGTTGCATGTGCAAAATAACGATTTGCAATTACTGCTAAAAGAATGGCTTACTTATCAGAAGCAAGCTATGCTTGTTGCCTGTAATTCTCATCCGGGTTTGGGAATGCCATTGACAAAACAGGAAATAGCTGAAGCGTGGGCAGAAGGTGAGCGGGCAGAATGTACACCTTATACTTATGTTCCCCAGGAAGAGAAAGAGGAAGTGCCGGTAGAAACACCCGCTTGTTTGGCTATTCGCCCTCCTTTTGATGCTACGATGATTGCTCATATCAATGTCTATAATGAAATGGGGGTTAGAGAAGTAAAGCTGAAAAATGGCATTCGTTTAATAATGAAGCCTACACAGGATTCTGACAGCACCTTGTATCTGACCTCTTTCGCTCCACTCGGCACTTCTTCCTTGTCCGACGAAGAATATCCTTTGTTAGAAGGTGTTGGAGGATATATCGATATGGGAGGTCTTGCGAAAGTAGATGGTCAAATTTTTTTCGAATATCTTTTTCAGAAAGAAATGTCAATCACTGTAGCTATGGAAAATCATTGGCATGGTTTTATGGGAATGTCTTCCACTGCTAATGCACCGGAATTTTTCAACTTGATTTATGAGAAGATTTTTGATCCTGAACTGAAATACGAAGATTTTGAAGAGATACGTCAGGGATTGATGCAGAATGAAGGAAAAGAAACCATGTTGGAGAAAATGCTGAAAAGAGATTCAGGGCGTCAGTTGTCTGCCCGTATCAATGAATTGATGGGAGCATCTATTAAGCGTCCATCTATTCGCTCTTTTGCAGAACGGTTGAACCTCGATTCCATAGCCGGATTTTATAAGAAATTGTATACACGTCCCGAAGGAACTACGTATGTTGTATGTGGTAGTTTCAATCCGGATTCGCTCATGCGCCAGTTTGTGTCTGTATTCGGAAGAATTCCGGTTTCAGAAAACACGGTGCAATACTCTTATCCTAGTTTTGAACTACCGGATAAAACCCTTATAGAGGGATTTCCTAATGATAACGAGACACAGACCTTGTTTGATTATTTACTTTACGGTCATTACCAGCCTTGCCAAAAGAACACACTCATGTTGAAATTGATGCGAGATGTAATTCGTAACCGCCTGATTTCAGTCTTGCGTGAGCGGGAGTCATTGGTCTATTCTCCTTATATTTCATTGTTTTATGAAGGAATCCCGTGGGGTACATTCTACTTTGACATAAATGCTTCTGCCGATAACCGGAATATGGGACAGATAGACCGTTTGTTGAAAGAAATTCTTCAGAGGCTAAAGGAAGAAGAAGTAGATATACAGGAATTACAAACCATCAAGCGTTCTTTCCTCTTGGCAAAACGTGAAGCATTGAATGAAAAATCACCGGCAGCATGGCGTACCACGCTAGTCGGATTACTTAAAAATGGGGAATCATTAGCTGATTTTGAACAATACGAACAATGTCTTGATGAGATAACTCCGGTTGAGTTGCGTAAAGCTTTCAAAGAATGGATTGACTTGGATAATTA
>DXOJ01000349.1 GCA_019412865.1 Bacteroides sp.
GGATGATATACATCAACCACACTAAAACCTTTTTTGGCAGCCATATACATCAATTCCGGTATCAAATTATTTAATCTCTGACTAGCTCCTTGGAACTTTAGACTAATATTTTTCTCTCTGAGAGGAGGAGGAGTTACGAAAATTAATTTTGTATCCGAACCTTTATACAGATTATGCATTTTTATCTTATTCAGAAGTTTCTCAAAATTTAGTACAACCTCATTCTGCCTGGCTTCAAATATTCTTTTTGTATCATTAGTTCCTAAACACAAAATAATATAATCATACTTTTTCTTTTCAACTTGTGCCTGATCTAAATATGAATTGATATTTTTAAGTCCATTCAATCTTTCCTTACCATTATTGTCAAACCCAATAGTACGCCCGGCTTCTGAATAATTAATTATTGTAGATTCCGGTAACATCTTCTTCAGTTGTGCAACCCAACCATCTTTTTTCTGTCCATTAGAATCACCAATAGTCAGGATATTATATTTTAGGTCTGTAATTTTATTGTAAGGTATCAAACCTAAAGCCTGAGGAATTTGATCATAATCACTCTCAAGAACTGTTAACTGTATGTTACTATACTTACGTATCAAATAGACATCACAACCAAACATCCTTCTATTCTTTTTGCAGTCAAAATTACTACGTTCACCCAATAAATCAAATATTTCGTAACAAGATATAAGGCTAGGATCATTAACCGCCTTCATCTTAATATCATCCATATTCAATATTCCATATTTTAACTCTCCAACTAATCGATTGTATATATTCAAAGACGGTGTAACAGAAAGAGAATCTTTATCTCCCCCATTCATCTTAGCATAGATAAACAATCGGGCATCTTTACGCTTTTCAATCAAACATTGATGTTCTAAAGATAAATCTACATTCAGTGCTCCCCAAACCGAAAAAGATTTCACCGGATAGTTAAGATTCATGTAGCTTGCCAATGTCGCAACGCCACCTTTTCCTGAACCTATTATATGAACATCATTGGGATTGGCATTAGTTTGTCTTAATGCATATCGAATTGCATCCTCAATATGGGCCAACATTTCAAGAATACTCACTACACTCACTTCTTGATTGACTTCTTCTAAATTCGGATGAATATAATTCCAGCCACGAGCTATAATTTCTTTGATTAAAGGATTCTTCTGTACAGAATCATTATTCCAAGTATCAAGATTCACCACCAAAGGCTGAGGACTTTTGCAAATAGTCTTATACATAAGTGCTCGCCGAATAGTGCCATCTTTAACAGAAGGAATCTCCACGTTCCTCAGTGCAGAATCCCAATTAGTCTCCACTGCATTATCACAAATCATTTTATTTTGAGCAAACATTTGTAAAAATGACAAGCCCCCCAAAAGAAATATAAACGTAATCTTTCTCATGATTATTCTATTTTTACTAGCTTTCATTATTTTAGCTCTTACTATGCAAAAGAAGCGCAAATTTATGAATACAGCCTTAATCACCATACATTTATATGTATTCCTGTTCAAAATATACCATCACCTGATTTTTGCGATTTGTTTTGCATCATAATACTTGTTTTCGTACTATATTACAGGAATAAGAGAATACAACGCCCTATATTTGCCAATAAAAATTCTGCATAATAATTATAACTTAATAATTTATGAAACACAAATTATCCACTTTATGCCTCGTTATTATCGGGCTCTTGTTCCATTCTTCTATCCTTGCAGAGAACCATCCTCGCACCTCTATTCTATTGGATAAAGGCTGGGGATATAAACCACTCACCAGTAATAAGAAAGATGCATCACTTACTCCGGTAACCCTTCCTCACACTTGGAATGCGAATTATCTGGAAGGTACCACAACATACAATCGGGAAATGATGGTATATAAACGTGATTTGGAAATTACTCCGGAAATGAAAGATAAACGACTTTTCCTCTATTTCGAAGGTGTCAATTCTGCCGCTGACATTTTCATAAATTACCGGACTGTAGGACAACATCTAGGTGGCTACACGGCTTTTTGCTTCGAAATCACAGATTTTGTACAGAATGGTAATAATGATCTGGAAGTGTGGGTAAGCAATGCATATCGTACAGACATCCTGCCAATTAGCGGAGACTTTAATATCTACGGTGGAATCCACCGTCCTTGTCATCTGATTATAACAGAAAAGAATTGCATCTCTCCTGTATTCTATGCCTCGCCAGGAGTGTTTATCCATCAGAATAGAATTACCAAGCAACAAGCCGAAATCTGTGTAGAGAGTATTCTTTCTTTAAAAGAAGTAAAATCCGGTCTGAAACTGAAAACAACCATCACAGATACTAATGGAAAAGAAGTGACCAGCAATATAACAGCAGTCAGTGAGGAGACCGTTAAACAGCCACTTACAATCACTAATCCTATTCTTTGGAATGGAAAAGAGAATCCTTATTTATACAACGTATCAGTAGAACTATATGATGGCGACAAAGTAATTGATAAAGTAACTCAAAAAACGGGATTCCGCTACTTTCATGCTGACCCGGAAAAAGGTTTCTTCCTAAACGGAAAATACCTGAACCTCTATGGTTTCTGCCGTCATGAGGATGTAAAAGGTAAAGGAAGTGCTTTACAGCAAGAAGATTATGATAAAGACATAAGCCTGATAAAAGAAGTAGGTGCGACCGCTATGCGTTTGGCACATTATCCACACGCAGAACCCATGTACGACTTATGCGATCAAAACGGAATTATATTATGGACAGAAATCCCGATGTGCGGTCCCGGCGGATATGCATATACCGGCTATTTACACAATAAAGGATTCGAGGATAACGCCAGGCAATCCCTGAAAGAACTGGTATATCAAAAATTCAATCACCCTTCTATTTGTTTTTGGGGAATATTCAATGAGCTATTGATTACCGACAATAAGAAATTTCAAGAATATGATAATCCGGTTCCTTTTGTTAGAGAAATTAATGAATTGTATAAAAAACTGGATCCGTCCCGTCTGACTGCTTTTGCAACTTGTGTAGACCAAACTAATTATCTGGGTTGTTCCGATCTTATTGCTTGGAATAAATATTTCGGTTGGAAAACCTCTCAACAATCTGCCGAAAAGTTTTTTGATGATGTAAAAAAGAACTCTAATAACCAGCCAGTGGGAGTATCGGAATATGGAGCCGGCGCCAGTATCCATCAACACGCATGTCCCCTCGACCATAATACCCAACGTCCTAAAAGAGAACATCCTGAAGAATATCAGGCAATCTGTCACGAAGGTTATTGGACAGCATTTACCGAACGCCCCTATTTATGGGCTAAGTTTATCTGGCAATTCGCAGATGCACAATCCTCTATCCGACAGGAAGGAGATACAGATGGTATTAACGACAAAGGTACTATTACCTATGATCGCAAAGTAAAAAAAGATGTCTTCTACTTTTATAAAGCGAACTGGAATTCGAAACCGATGCTCTACATTTGTAGCCGTAGATTCACCGAACGTACTAATCCAAACACGTTAGTCAAAGTATATAGCAACCTAAATGAGGCAACTCTGTATCTTAATGACAAAAAAATCGGTAAACAGAAAAAAGATAAGGTTAACCGGATCATATGGGATAATATAACCCTTTCTCCCGGAGAAAATGTCATTCGTGTAGAAGGGAAGTCCGGAAAAGAAATATTGAATGATACTTGTATATGGACACTTAAATAAACTTCTTGATAGTTATGAGAATTTATAAACCGTATTTATTAATGGCTTTGACACTTCCCTTTTTGTCAGTCTCTTGTCAGCCTCAAGTCGAATCTGCAAAGATTGTAACTATAGATAAGGTAGGCGCCATTGCCATGCCGGAAGAAATTGCCCCTATTGGCAAAATACCGTTTCAGATGCCTGATCTTAAAAGGCCTGTCTTTCCTGAATTGACAGTCAACATATCAGATAAGGGAGCCAAAGCAGATGAACCTATCACTCTTATTGTCAATCAAACGATCATGGACGTTCACAATCGAGGGGGGGGGACTGTCGTCATCCCCAAAGGGAAATGGAAATCAGGGCGTATTGTGCTAAAAAGCAATGTGAACCTCCACTTAGAAGACGAAGCCGAAATAGAATTTCCCGGAACCGTAGAAAGTTATTTACCTGCAGTGTTCACTCGCCACGAAGGAATTGAAATTATGGGAGCCGGGGCATTCATCTATGCAAATGGAGAAAATAATATAGCTGTGACCGGCAAGGGCATTATTTATGGTCCAGCTATGAATGCGGAGATCAGACAACTACCTAATGGAAATACTGTAGTTGAAAATGACATATCGTCAACCACTCCGGTAGCGCAACGAATATTTGACGGTATGAACGGAAGGGGATTCTATCGCCCAAAAACAATCTCGCCCATTAACTGTACTAATGTATTGGTTGAAGGTATTACTATGGAACGCAGCGCATTCTGGAACATCTGTCCGATTTACTGTGAAAATGTAATAATCCGTGGTATTACTGTAAATTCGATTGGAGTTCCCAGTGGCGATGGTATCGACATTGAATCCTGTAAGAATGTACTGATAGAATACTCCACACTCAATTGTGGAGATGATTGCTTCACTTTAAAAGCCGGACGCGCTGAGGATGGACTACGTGTAGGTAAGGCTACCGAGAATGTCGTAATCCGCTATTCATTGGCCAAAGACGGACATGGTGGCATTACTTGTGGAAGTGAAACTGCAGGTGGAATAGAGAATATTTACCTACATGACTGTGTGTTCGATGGAACACAAGTAGGAATACGGTTTAAAACCCGCCGCAATCGAGCCGGAGGAGTATCTGATATTCTATATGAAAATATACGCATGACGAATGTAGGAGAAGCTTTTAAGTGGGATTTGCTTGGCAGCAAACGATATATGGGAGAATTGGCCAGTCGCATTCCACCAAGAGCTGTGAACAGACTGACTCCTGTCATAAAAGATATAAAGATAAGGAACTTTATTGTAGAATCAGCCCATAAAGTATTAAGCATCAATGGCATTCCGGAAGTACCCTGTAGCAATATTCTTATTGAGAACGGCAAAATCAACAGTCAAGAACTCATTACTGCAATGAATGATGTTAACGGATTTATCTTACGTAATCTGGAAATCAACTCACAAGATAATAAAATTAGTATTTTGGACGGACAAAATATCCTATTCGACAATGTACTTTTTACAGTTCCAGCGGGAGAATTATATACCAACATTAGAGGTGAAAAATCTAGAAATATTGTTTATCAAGACGAGAAATCAAAAATAATATGTACACATGAAAAAACAATAAAGGTAAAACAACTTACTCATTAATTAAGATATTCCCCTCTCTTATCAGTTTTCAATAGGTAAGGGCTTCTCAAACAAAATGAGGAGCCCTTTTTATTAGTCTTCAAAGAATAAACCCCAACCAATTCAAATTAAAGAACTAGCCGGGGCAACCTTAAACAAACACAATCCTATTTATTTCTTTAGTGTTTCCAAAAATTCAACTTCCACTATTCTCAATTCATTATTTGTTTTTTCACCGCCTTTTACCCTAAGAAGGTCAAGATCACCAGCATTAGGCTCAACAACTTCCACTATTTGTCCGAAAGCATCCGATTCTTTTGCCTCTCCCTTCAACTTGATAGTTATTTTATCCGTTCGTACAGGCTTGACAGATAGATGAATATACCCCAAACTCTTTTCCGTATTTCCACTCCAAACAAGTTTATCATCTGCAAAAATCTCCAAAGGATAAGAACGTTTCCGCCAACCAGTCAATTTAATGCAAATATCATCTATTTCTGCTTTTCTCTCCAAATGATAAGTAATCCATGCCGTACTCAATTTTCCATCATTTTTCCATTCACTTAATTCGTTACTATCATAACTATAAATAGCCTGTTCACTATTTATTCCGGCAATAGCGGATTTTATTCCTACGTCTACTTTTGAGTCCTGATAAGAAGGAGTCAACGGGGTTTCACCACGGTCAAACCGACTAATCAACTTTTCACTTGGAAAAAACGTGCTAAGTCCGTCCTTTACTTCAACAGGATTAGAGGTTAATGATAGCTCTGCTGAAGGTAAACCAGCTGTCGTAGCCCTTACCATGATATTACCCGCCTGTTCAGTCGAACGAATCAAAGTTCTTGTTATACCACACTCGACAGGAAGCTCTTTAGCCAATACATAATTGTCTGTAGCTTGCGCAATGCCTCCACGCCATTCGGCAGGTCCTTGCAAATCAAATTTAATCATATTATCAGCAAGCGGACATCTATCACCATTCGCATCTACAACCTCAACCTGCAGTATAGCCAAGTCAGCCCCATCTGCAAAAAGTCCCTTTGGTCCATGCATAAATGTGAGTTTCAGATGATGAGGTTCTCCTATCGTTTTTATAGAATAACGGCTCAATTCTTTGTTATTCTCGCCATAGCTCACTGCTTCAATTATTCCTTTCTCCCACTGGACAGAATCAAACGTAAATAAAAAACGATAATCCTGTTTGCCGAAGCCCTTTGATTTACCATTTACAAATAATTCTACTTTATCACCTGAAGAAACCACATACACAGGTTTAATCACTTTAGATGTATAATTCCAGTGACCAATGATATATGTATGTTCCTTTTCCGTATCAACCCAACCGTCCCACATGGCTTTATGAGCAAAAAATCCATCTTTAGGTATTCTCAACGGATCCACGACTCCACTCCGGCGATAATTTTCTTCACCACGACTATGCGTCTGTGTGTCCGAGAAAATAATTTTAGCACCACCGGAGCTAACTCTCCTTCCGGTACCCGGCCGTTCACGCCAATAATCATACCAACGCCGAATCAATTCTACAGCAAACATATCTTGATTATGATTATAGGCACTTGCATCCTGCCCTCTATACAAAGGTCCTGCTCCTTCCTTATGAAAAGGATAGCTATATTCATCCCAATACTTACGCAGACCTTCATCACGACAATATTCGGTGGCAAACATCGGATGATGCTCACTCTTATTTATATAAAGCATTTCACCGCCCCATTCAGCTTCACGGATATCCAGCATCTCACGAGAACCTATTGCTCTTCCCCCATAAGGATCGTACATATCACGAATAGCTATCATTTCAAGCATATGTTCACGACTTATAGACTCATTACCTGATTCGTAAAACAATATACTCGGATTATTCTTAAAGTAGATGATAGCATCACGCATTAGCTCCAAACGCTGTCCCCACCAACGGCCAACGGCATCTTTTTCTGCATCTCCGGCAGGCATTACCTGTATCACTCCTACTCTGTCACATGATTCAACATCTTGCTTCCAAGGTGTAACATGCATCCATCTAAAGAAATTCGCATTATGCTCAATCAACAAGCCATTAGAATAGTCACTCATCCAAGGTGGTACCGATATGCCTACTCCCGGCCATTCATTACTTGTACGCTGGGCGTATCCTTTCATTTGCAAAACCCGGTCATTCAGCCATATCTTTCCGCCACTAAAACGAGTCTTTCTGAAACCTGTTTTAGTTACTACTTCGTCAACAATCCTGTTATCCACTATCAACCTTGTCTTTACATCATAAAGATAACCATATCCCCAACTCCAGAAATGCAGATTTTCCAATTCTTTGGCAGCTTTTAGCTTTACTGTCTCTTTAGATTTTACTATCACCGGAGCACTTTTAAAAGTACTTACCCAATTGCCGTCGTAATCATATACACATACTTCATAGCTTACATTGCACGATTTATCATATTCGTTACGTACTTCAGATTCTGCATTAACAAATGCTTTACGGCTCTTAGTACATATATCTGTCGCATAGATATACACTCCTGTCGTTCGTAAGTTACTATACAAAGGTAATGTTTGGTATAACTTATCCGTGATATGCAGCCATACGTTTTTAGGAATACCTCCGTAATTAACATTAAAGTTATTGTCGTTCCATTGATATCGACTGCCGGTAGCCCGCTCCTTATACTTCCAATCATTATCAGTACGTACAGCTATTACATTCTCCCCAGTAAAATTTAAATACGGTGTCAGATCAAAGCCTACAGCCATTACTCCATTTTCATGTAGCCCAATATGTTTACCATTCAAATAAAAATCGGCTCCCTGACGTACTCCTTCAAACTCTATAAATACTTTTTTCCCCTTGGCTGTTTTCGGTAGCTTAAAATGTTTACGATACCAGGAAACGGTATCTGTCATTTCTTTAATAGCAACTTTAAAAGCCTCATCTTCATTAAAAGCGCGAGGCAGAGTTATTTTCTTCCAATCCTTATCAGTAAAAAATAACTTTTCTCCTCCCTGAACATCACCAATATGCAATAACCATTGAGAATTAAAATTGTATTTCTCTCTATTATTAGCCCCCAGTAGCATAGGTATCAGCAGTAAGAGAAATAATAACTTCAAAACTTTAAATCTTCCCATACTTCAAAATATCAATGTTTTATCAAGTTTTATCATCAATCTATTTTATACACCTCCGTACCAGCCAGCAGGAAGCATCCTACTCCGTAATCTTCAAAATCAGGAACGCTCTTGTAAGTTACCGGCTGGCTGTCTTTAGGCTCTTTGCCACTACCCTGCACGAATCCCAAGAAACCATTCGGATGTACAGCCTCTTTCACAATAGCATTCCATGCTTTTACAATGACAGGCATATATTCTTTTTTATCCAATAATCCATTGCGCACTCCCCATGCCATGCCATAAACAAATAAGGAGGTTCCTGATGTCTCCTTCCCCCCATAATTGGATTCATCATGCAAACTTACATTCCAGAAGCCGTCTGCGCGCTGACAAGCCTTCAACGCTTTACTCATTGACAGGAAATCTTTTATATAATCCATACGATGTGTATCATTCTCCGGAACCTCATTCAGGACTCTCACCAATGCGGCATATACCCATCCGTTTCCCCGGCTCCAAAAGCAATTCTTTCCGTTAGGTTCTTTATAAGGAGGAACGAAATTAGCGTCTCTCCACCACAGTCCCTCTTTTTGATTAAACAGTCCATTGCCTATCTCATTACGGGAGCAAGAATACATCTGCCACATTTTATCATAGTATTTCTGTTCGCCTGTCAGCCTGCCTAACTGGGCAAGAACAGGCATCCCCATCTGTATCGCGTCAATCCAAGTCCAGTCGTCCACTTGAGGAGTATTTACCAGCATATCTATTGAAACTTTGATATTTTTTATTTTCGCCGGATCAGGGGAAATCTTATAAAGTTCAATATATGCCTGTCCGCAACAGTGGTCATCTGCATTACGTGTGATATTGCCACCACGCAATCCCCACTTATGAAAATCCGCCCAGTCATATGCATAATCATAATAATCCGAACGGGGATAGACAGTATGCAAAGCCATCAACCCTTCATAATATACCCCGCGAGTCCAGATATTACTGGGTCTGAATTTCCCCACATAACTTGGTCGGGTAAAATCAGCGTACTTTTTCATAAAATAATCGTTGACTTTCACCAATGTTTTTAATGTCTCTTTCCGGTCGGGAAGAGACTGCGCCGACAGGAGATTCCATCCGGCAAGCAATGTCACAACGAGAAGTAGTCGTCTTTTCATGATATAATTTTAATAATACATTAATTAGTTTTCAGCAAATGTAAGGCGAAAACTTCTATACCGGATGTATCATAATACTATTCCATTAACTACAATTCAAACCTGCAAAATGTGAAGAAACATAAGAAGCTTACTTCCATTTTTCCATGTTTTTGTATCTTTGTACATCAATTACAGGTAGAATATGCCTTCCTTTGCCTATCAATTACAAATAATTAATTAACTGCAAAATGAAAAACATAGTACTTTTTTCAGTTTTGATTTTCTGCCTTCTCATAGAAGGAGCAACAACTCCGACCTATGGAATGAAAAGACAAATGGAAGCTTTAGATAGAGGATTAGTAGCCGTGAAAACAGAGAATGGGGTTTTCATCAGTTGGCGCGTATTGGGTAACGAAAAAGAGACAGCCTTTAATGTGTATAAAAATGGCAAATTATTTAAATCAGTTTCTTCAAAACAAGCTACCAACCTGACCGACAAATCCGGTAATCTAGAAGATAAATATGTAGTGAAAGCTGTTGTAAAAGGGAAAGAAACAGACAGTTCCAAAGAAGTGAAAGCCTGGGAACAAGACTTTCTGACTATACAACTAAACCGTCCAGAAAAAGGAATTACTCCACCGTGCATCGCCTTGAATCGTTCGAACGGAATTGCCGAAGAGTATCCGGAGGGACAGGAATATACCTACGTTCCAGGAGATTGCAGCGTAGGAGACTTGGACGGAGACGGCGAATATGAGATTATAGTTAAATGGAATCCTTCTAATCAGACTGATAATTCTTATTCCGGAATCACAGGTCCCGTCTATCTGGATGCCTATAAATTAAGCGGTAAACATTTGTGGAGAATTAATTTGGGAAAAAACATCCGTGCGGGCTCACACTACACACAATTTATGGTATATGACTTCAATGGCGATGGCAAAGCCGAACTAGTCTGCAAGACAGCACCCGGAACGGTAGACGGAAAGGGGAAAAAGATATTCCTTGGTACAGATGACCCGGACAAAGACTGGAGAAACCTGGAAATGAATAAAAAAACGTGTGGCTATGTATTACAGGGTCCGGAGTATCTCACCATTTTCAGTGGGAAAACCGGAGAGGAACTACATACCGTTCCTTATGAAGCAGAACGTGGAGAAGTCAGTTCTTGGGGAGATAGCTATGGCAATCGCGTAGACCGCTTCTTGGCTTGTGTCGCTTATTTGGACGGAATACGTCCAAGCGTCGTCATGTGTCGTGGTTATTACGCCAAAACAACTTTAACAGCTTATGACTTTATCAAAGGGAAGCTGGTAAAACGGTGGGAACATATTTCTGATATAAAAGGGGAAGGAGCTTATGGACAAGGTAATCATAATCTGTCAGTGGCCGACGTTGACGGAGACGGTTGTGATGAAATTGTCTACGGCTCTTGCGTGATTAATAATGACGGAACTGTACTTTACAGTACGGGACTGGGACATGGAGACGCCATGCATATAGCTAATCTGGATCCTGACCGTCCGGGATATCAGGTATGGGAAGTACACGAAGAAAAAGAGGCTTGGCAAACATACGGTTATGAAATGCATGACGCACGAACCGGAGAGATTCTTTGGGGAGGTCCTACAAAAGGAGACAACGGACGTGGACTAGCAGCAGATATCGACCCTAATCACCGCGGATTCGAAATGTGGAGCTCAGGAGCACCGGGAGTTTATAACTGCAAAGGGGAAAAAATTGCAGACAGAAAACCATCTATCAGCTTCCGCATCTATTGGGATGGTGACTTGCAAGACGAAATTCTGAATAAAAATGTCATAACTAAATGGAATGGTTGGAAACCCGTAACACTACGCACTTTTTCCGAAGCCCGACATACCAGTGGAAGTAAGGCGGTTCCTAACCTAAGCGCGGATATTCTGGGTGACTGGAGAGAAGAGATCGTTCTCTGTGATGCTGAAGACCCAAGTAAGCTACATATCTATACTACTACTATCCCTACCGAACATCGTTTATATACATTAATGCACGACCCTATGTATCGTTTGGGAATTGCTTGGCAAAATGTAGGTTATAATCAGCCACCGCATTTGGGCTTCTATATCGGAGACGGCTTAAAGAATATTCCTTGGCCGGAGATGTACACACCGAAGTCCGACTAGTTTGGCAGATAAACTGCATTAGCAAAATAAAGATATAAACCACAAATATTCAGCATAATACAGTAACCTGTTTTTCCTTTTAAAGGAACACCTCATTGGTTTTAAAGGAAGGCTTCCTTGGTTTTAAACCAACAGGGTATTCCTTTAAAACCAACGAGATGATGATTTCCAGTCTGTTTTCAGGCATATTTTCTATGTTTTATTAATTCATAATAAAGTGTTATCCGAAGCCGACTATAAGATATATGCCTATTTCCCCTTAATCTATGTAAATAGGAACAATCATAAGTGCCACAGAAGTACGTCGTGTCCGATAACAGTGAAAATCAGTGAAAGAATTTAAAAGAGAAACAAATACAACAGAATTATTTGGAAAGAATCAGTTGAACGCTTACATTTGTCATGTGATTTTTTTCATAGTATTAGATTTAAGGTTAACAAAGGTTGGAGCAAGGCGTTGCTCCTTTTTTTATGTCTATATG
>DXOJ01000035.1 GCA_019412865.1 Bacteroides sp.
GAAAAAGGGTTTATTATTGGTAGTTGTAATGTTAGCAACTATCGCTGTAAAAGCATAAGACATTTACGTAGGCGGATCTTTGAACGTTTGGCGTAACAGCACAGGCAACACTACTTCTTTTAAAGTTGCTCCGGAAGTTGGATACAACTTTAATGAAACATGGGCATTGGGTGCTGAATTGGATTATTCACATAATTATAATGGAGGATTAACAAAGAATTCAGTTATTGTTGCTCCATACATTCGTTGGACTTACTGTGAAACCGGTGCGGTTCGCCTGTTCCTGGACGGAACTGCTGCTCTCGGCTTCGTGAAGGTTAAAGACGGAGACACTACTAAAGCTGGACAAGTAGGACTTAGACCGGGTATTGCTGTTAAATTGAACGATCACTTCTCTTTCATTGCCAAGTATGGTTTCCTGGGATATCGTAGAAATATAAATACGCTAGGAGATTCTTTTGGTCTTGAACTTACCAGTGAAGATCTTTCAATTGGTTTCCATTACGCATTCTAATAAGAAGAAAACAATTCAACAAATAGGAAAGGGAGTTCTCAAAAATAGGGAATTCCCTTTTTTTATGTATAATCTCTATACTTTACGCACTTATTAACGAAAAAGTTGTTTAATACGAATTACAATTATACATTTGTATTGTTAAACAAGGAGGTTACTAAAAACCTTTAGTATTAATTTAAAACTTTAAAATTATGAAGAAGAGTGTTTTGTTTGTTTTATTTGCACTGATTTCAGTGGCAGGTTTCTCTCAAATTACAGGTTGGAATGCCAAAGTAGGTATGAACTTTAGTAATTACACCGGTGATCTTGATCTGAATGCAAAGGTTGGATTCAAACTTGGTGGAGGTTTTGAATATGCTTTTACTGATACATGGTCGCTGCAACCTTCATTATTCTTAACTAGTAAAGGTGCAAAGAAAGATGGCAATAGCATTAATGCAATGTATTTGGAATTGCCAGTAATGGCTGCTGCACGTTTCAATGTAGCAGATAACACTAATCTGGTGGTGAATGCAGGTCCTTATTTTGCTTGTGGTATTGCCGGTAAAACAAAGTTTGACTTAGGTAATGACACAGAACGTAAAGTCGACACTTTTGGTGATGATGCTTTGAAGCGTTTTGATGCAGGTCTTGGTGTAGGAGTTGCATTGGAATTTGGTAGAATCATTGCAGGCTTGGATGGTCAATTTGGTCTGGTTGATGTGGAAAAAGTTGGCAATCCTAAAAACATGAATTTCTCTATTATCGTAGGATATAAGTTCTGATAAGAAAACACCGAAAATACAGAAAGCCGTTGCAGAAGACAATTCGCAGCGGCTTTTTTATTTTATGATTGAGAAAGTCATTTCCTTTATTGGATATATAATAGGAATGCACAGTCAGTTTACTATCGGCTTTTTATTAATCTGATAGCTTTTTCAACTTTTTAAAGTGCTCGATTACGGCTAAATAGTTCTGATCCTGACAGGCGTCGAATTTGTTCCAAAGATCTCCTAATACGACGGCTCCTCCGAAACCGAAATCTTTAATCTCCAGCAAATTATCTTCATTGATACCTCCCAATGCCATCACTTTCGAATCGATAATTTTGGCTCTTTGTGCTTCACGCAATTCTTCGGCAGTATATGTTGAATAGTAATTCACTTTGGAGATACTATCATAAATAGGACTCATAAAAACATAGTCGTAAAAATGCTTTCTGTTTTTTACCTCCTCCACTGAATGGCACGAACAGCTGATGTGACCATAATAATCATGCGGCTCTTTGGGATTACGTGCATTCAGGTGGATACCCATCAGATTAAATTCTTCTTTCAGATAGAAATGTTCATGCGTGACGATACGGCGGTGATATTTATCCGGAATAAGTGTCAATAGCCGTTCCGAATACATAGCCGGAGTTTCCGGCTTCCTAAGATGTAGGACATCCAGCCCCTCTTCGAAAAGAGCGGTAATAATCTTATCTTCTTCGACGAAGAAGGTAGGGGTGGTAACTACAATTAGTTTCATTTCTTTTGTTAAAATTGGATTGCTTAGCAAAGTTACTAATTAACTATGTCAGAAACCAACCTTTATAGTGAAAATTTGTTAGATTGCCATGTCCGCAGGTCGATTGTCCATAGTTCGCCGGCTAAAACATTACCAAAATCACAGATTATTTTCAGCACTTCCGTAGCTTCAACGCTTCCTACAATGGCAGGAGTAACTCCCATCACACCTTTAGGCGGAGGAGGCATCCGTTGCATTTCTTCTTCGTCAGGATAAAGATCCCGGTAGTTCTTTTTCTGGTTTCCATAGTTGAATACAGAAACCTGTCCTTCAAAGCCGCAGATAGCACCATATACGTATGGCTTTTTCTGTTCAATGCAGATATCGTTAATCAGGTAGCGGGTGGCAAAGTTATCACAGCCGTCGACTACTATATCATATTCCTGAATGATATGATAAGCATTTTCTTTCGTCAATCGGGTAGAGTAGGGATGTATTCTGATCTCGCTGTTGAGAGCGGAGAGCCGTTCCGCTGCACAGATAGCTTTCGGTTTACCCAATTCTTTTTCGGAATAGAGAACTTGTCGTTGCAGGTTAGTGATGCTTACCAAATCGTCATCTACCAGTCCGAGACATCCCACACCGGCGCCTGCCAGGTAGAGAGCGATGGGAGAGCCTAGCCCTCCCACACCTACAATAAGCACTTTGGCTTCCTGCAGTTTCTTCTGACCTTCTTCTCCGATTTCGGGAAGTATGATTTGTCTGTCGTACCGCATCTGCCTATCTTTTAAAATCAAAAGACTGATCCCAATCTTTCCAAACCGGTTCGCGACCCAGTTTCTTCAAGTCACGTTCCACTTCAACCGCCTTTCGCTCATCACTTACGTGAAATTGTTCCAGGGTTTGAGGATAACTGTAATATCCTCCCGGTTCAGTTTTACTCTCCGCACTCATGGTTGTAACACCGAGCGTTGCCATGTGATTCCGGATTTCTGCACTTTCACGGGTGGAATAGGAGATATCTACGTCGTGGTCGAAGATTCGCATCGCGAATGTAAGTTGAGCCAGTTCCCGGTCGTTCATGACTACATTCGGTTGGAATCCGCCATTTTCAGACGGACGCATACGCGGGAAATTTACGCTGTATTTTGTTTTCCAATAATGCTTCTGCAGATAACGCAGATGATAAGCCATCATCGTTACGTCTGTCCGCCATTCTTCCAGACCGATCAGGACACCCATGCCAATCTTATGTACACCTGCCTGTCCCATACGGTCGAAGCCGTCTACACGCCATTCGAATTTAGACTTCATGCCTCTCGGATGATATGTCTTGTAATTTGCTTTATGGTAAGTCTCTTGAAAACAGATCACTCCATTCAGACCATGATTAGTCAGTTCCTGATATTCTTCTGCTTTAAGGGGCATTACTTCAATTTGCAGGTTGCTGAAATAAGGTTTTGCTAAATCCAGCGCCCGGGCAATGTAGGGAACACCTGCTGCGGCAGGGTTTTCACCGGTTACGAGCAGTAGATTTTCAAAAGGAGCCAGTCGTTTGATGGCTTTGTATTCGTTGACAATCTCTTCCTCTGTCAGTATCGTTCTCTTCATCGGATTACTGATGTGGAAACCGCAATAGACACAGGAGTTGGTACATGAATTAGTCAGGTAGAGTGGTACGAACATGGAGATAGTCTTACCGAACCGTTCCATCGTATATTTCTGACTAAGGCGTGCCATCACTTCCAGATAAGGAGTGGCGGCAGGTGAAATCAGCGCCATAAAGTCGTTGACATCCAGATGCTCTTTTTTACCCAATGCACGGCGTACGACGGCATCTGTTTTGGAATAGATGGCTTTTGTCGTCTCTTCCCAGGATATTTTTTCTAATTCGTCGGAGAACATTCTTATTAAATTGAGAATTAAAAATTGAAAATTGAAATGAGGGGAGGGTAGGTTCGGTCAGTGGGCTGACTTTCTGTTTCTCCCCACTCATTATTTGTTGGTTTTAGCGCTTTTCTTTAAATCGCGTGACAATCTCATTGCACAGAAATTAGGTCCGCACATCGTACAATATTCTCCATCGATATGATGTCCTGCACGGAAATAGGTCTGCGCCCGCTCCGGGTCGAGAGACAGGTCGAACTGATCTTTCCAGCGGAACTCATAGCGAGCTTTACTCAAAGCGTTGTCTCGTACCTGTGCACCCGGGTGTCCTTTTGCCAGGTCAGCGGCATGAGCGGCTATCTTGTAGGTAATGACTCCTACGCGTACATCCTCTTTGTCGGGTAAGGCAAGGTGTTCTTTCGGAGTGACATAACAAAGCATAGCCGTACCCAGCCATCCGATTTGTGCGGCACCGATAGCAGAAGTGATATGGTCGTATCCGGGAGCAATATCCGTCACCAACGGGCCGAGTGTATAGAATGGGGCGTCATGGCATTTTTCAATCTGACGTTCCATGTTCTCTTTGATTTTATGCATCGGAACGTGTCCGGGGCCTTCAATAAATGCCTGAACATTCTTATCCCAGGCACGAAGCACTAATTCTCCCATGGTATCCAGTTCGGCAAACTGCGCTTCATCGTTCGCATCGTAGATAGAACCCGGACGAAGTCCGTCGCCTAAAGAAACGGCTACATCATATTGTGCCAGAATATCACAAATATCATCAAAGTGATCGTATAAGAAACTTTCCTGATCGTGTACGAGACACCATTTACTCATTATGCTTCCTCCACGGCTGACAATACCGCACAACCGATTATCGGCAAGATGAACATTATGGCGGCGGATCCCTGCATGAATGGTGAAGTAATCTACACCTTGTTCGCATTGTTCAATCAATGTATCCCGGTAGATTTCCCAGGTGAGGTCTTCCACTATGCCGTTCACCTTTTCAAGTGCCTGATAAATAGGAACCGTGCCGACGGGTACGGGACAATTACGGATAATCCATTCGCGTGTTTCATGGATATTTTCTCCTGTGGAAAGATCCATCAAGGTGTCGCCACCCCATTTGCAGCTCCACAATGCTTTCTCCACTTCTTCATCTATGCTTGAAGTAGTAGCTGAATTTCCGATATTCGTATTGATTTTCACAAGGAAGTTGCGTCCGATAATCATCGGTTCAGCTTCCGGGTGGTTGATATTGGCCGGTAATACAGCACGTCCCTCTGCAATCTCCTGACGGACAAATTCTGGAGTAATGTGGGTCTTAATTCCCAATTCCTCGCAGTTCATGTTCTCGCGGATTGCCACATATTCCATTTCAGGGGTGATAATCCCTCTTTTGGCGTATGCCATTTGAGTGATTGCTTCTCCTTTTTTAGCGCGATAGGGTAGAGCGATGTGCTCGAAACGTAAGTGATCGAGACTTTTATCGTCCCTTCTCATTTGTCCGTATTCCGAAGTAATTTCGGGAAGTTGTTCCACATCACCACGGCCTACAATCCATTCTTCACGCATACGGGGCAGTCCTTTTTTAAGATCAATGCTCATATCTGTATCGCTGAACGGTCCGCTGGTATCATATACATATATCTCCGGGTTCGGTGTTGCTATCTTTTCTTCGCCTTCAAAGCTGACACTGGGCACTTGTTCCACTTTCCTCATCGCTACACGGATATTCGGATAAAGTTTACCGGGTAAATAGACTTTCTGCGAGCGGGGGAATTTTATTTTTTGTTCCATAGTTTATTCGTTTTTAATCAAGAAAAGCCGTTAGAGGTGAACTTGCTTCTGCCACGAAGTCGACGGCTTGTAATCCTAATCCTGCTTCGTAAGCCTGTCTGCCGGCTTCTGTAGCCGCTTTGAATGCTTTTGCCATTTCTACCGGATTTCCGGCAACGGCTATTGCGGTATTAACTAATACAGCGGAAGCTCCCAGTTCCATTGCTTCGGCAGCATGACTGGGTGCACCGATACCCGCATCTACGACTACCGGGATACCTGCCTGTTCGATAATGATTTGCAAGAATTCTTTGGTCTGCAATCCTTTATTGGTACCGATTGGTGCACCGAGCGGCATAACGGTAGCTGCGCCCGCTTCTTCCAGACGTTTGCAGAGTACAGGGTCAGCCTGACAATAAGGCAACACGATAAAACCCAGTTTTACCAGTTCTTCCGTAGCTTTCAGTGTCTCGATAGAGTCAGGGAGCAGATAGCGTGGGTCCGGGTGAATTTCCAGTTTCAGCCAGTTTGTTCCAAAGGCTTCACGAGCCAACTGTGCTGCAAAAACAGCCTCTTCTGCATTACGTACACCGGAAGTATTGGGCAATAGCTGAATATTCGGATGAATAATATGTTTCAGCATGTCATCCTCTTTGTTGTCCATGTCGATTCGTTTCATGGCAACAGTAACCATTTCCGTGCCTGAAGCCAGAATAGCTTGTTCCATTACTTCATTGGAATTGAATTTTCCTGTTCCCAGGAAAAGACGGGAGTTAAATTCGCGTCCCGCAATTACTAACTTTTCCATTCTATATATATTATAAATTAAATTACTGATTGTACATCATTGCTTTACGCATGATTCAGGATTCTACGTGTTTCTTCTATCGGATTATCCGCTCCGAGAATGGTTCCCGACAGGGCTATCCCGTTTACTCCTGTGTGAAGTATGGCAGGAATATCCTCATAAGTGATTCCTCCAATCGCTACTACGGGGATTTCGATATTCGCCTCTTTCATCTGTGAAAGGATGGAGGAATAGCCTTCCAATCCCAGTACAGGGCTTAAATTCTTTTTGGTGGTAGTAAACCGGAAAGGACCGATGCCAAGATAATCGGCACCGGCACGATAGTGCTGTACAACATCTTCGAATGTATTTGCAGTGCCGCCGATAATGAAAGCCTCTCCAAGAATTTGGCGGGCCTGGTCGATAGGCATATCCTTTTTGCCCAGATGCACACCGTCCACTTCCAGCTTTCGCGCCAGTTCAACGTGATCGTCCAGAACCAGGATTGCTTCGTGCTCTTTACAAAGCGGTTTCAGTTGCAGGGCTACTGCCTCCACTTCTTCGAGAGGAGCCTCTTTCATGCGTAGTTGGATCCATTTGCACCCGCCTTCGAGTGCCATACGTGCCGATTCGAGGTACGAGTACCGTTCGGTCTGATGCGTGATAAATTGTAGACTGACCATTCCCTTATCCTCCGCAAGCAGCTTTGATAATCACCAGGTTATCGTTCTCATGCAATATGAAACCCTCCCATTCGGTACGGGGAATCATTTTGTTGTTTACGGCGATAGCAATGCCTTGAACCGGAAGTTCGAGCTGTGCTGTCAGTTGTGTAAGGGTAGAGTCGGGAGTAATTTCCACCTCTTTGTTGTTCACTTGTACTTTCATTGTCCTATCAGAATAAATAAGTTGAAAGTAAATACAAAGAGCGTGCTTGAATGGAAAGGCGATAAGAAGAAACACAATCCCTACGTCAGTGCTAACTGCCTCAGGTTCCTAGGGTATAATCTCAGCCCCTCATGGGGCACCCCTTTGTCTTTACGGGGGCAAAGTAAGTGAAAAAGAAACAGAAAAACACTAAATCAGTCGATTTTTTTTCATTTTTCTGTTGATTCCTGTTTTTTGATAGGATGAGAAAAGATAAATCGGGCGCCATTTTTGTAATTCTTGTCAATCCAGATATCACCTCCCATATATTGGATGGTCAGTTTGCAGATAGCCAGTCCCAATCCTGTACCCTGTACGAACTCGTTCAGCTTTTCGAAACGTTGGAATACCAGCTCCTGTTTATCTTCGGGGATTCCGGTGCCGGTATCAGTTACCGAGAACAGCATACATTGCTTTTTTTCGTCCACTTCATAATCCAGCGTAATACTTCCTCCGGCAGGAGTGAATTTCAAGGCATTGTTCAGCAGATTGATAATAATCTGTTGCAGGCGCAAGGGATCTGTGTAGAGCATGTAAGGCTCTTTAGGCATTTGCAGTTTAATGTCTACATCCATTGTCTTGTTCCGGTTGGTCAGAGTAATCATATTCTGGCAATGGTTCACCAGCTCACACCATTCATAGTTGAATTGCAGCTTTCCTGATTCCAGGCGTGATATATCCAGTACATCACTAATCAGTTGGAGCAGCAGATTGGAGTTGGTCTGGACAATATCTGCGTATTCTTTCAGTTCGTTATTCTGCTCTACCGAACCGATAATCAGGCTGGAGAAACCGACAATAGCATTTAGCGGAGTCCGTATCTCGTGGCTCATATTCGAAACAAAGGCACTTTTCAGCTGATTAGCTTCTTCGGCGCGCTCTTTAGCATCACGCAATTCGACTTCAGACTCTTCCAGCTTCTTTTTATCTTCCCGTAGTTGTTTCGTAGTTCTTTCAAGGTGATTCTTCAGGATTTTAGTCCGGTAATAGTAATACAGCGAAATCATTAGACTTCCTACTAATACGAGAAATATAATCAGGATGAATTGCACTTCTGTCTTATAGGCCACAAAGAACGGGATGGGCTGATTGATTACCATTGAGTTGACAGGTAACTTCTTGTTTTCAAATCCCCATTCCTTTAGTTTCTTCGCATCAAATTTATATCTGTTGGGTAAGATATTGATACTGCTGATATCAGTTTCCTTCTGGTCTAAAAAGCGGTAGGCATATTCTCCCATGCTTTGTCCCACTCCTTCATATTGCGGGACATATCCTCCGATAGCCCAGTAACCTATTGCAGTGGAAGTCATGCTGAACATAGGCAGGAGAGGATTGGCTTTGGAAAAAGCATAAACGGAGTTATTCATGTAAGTAATACCCCGGTTATCGATTCTCCAGATGCCAAGCAACATGACTGTGTTTCTGGGAAGATTGCGCAATTGACTGGCAGCCATATCGAGTGTATGGATGCGGCCATCGACGTAGGTGATAGACAACTGTGGGAAATGTTGCAGGTTTTTCTTGAACCATGCCAGTTCGGCAAGTCCGTTGTATGTGTTATCCGATACAAATACAAGGTGTTCTGTTTCCGGATAGAAATCCTGTATCATTTCAATATCTTTTTTAATGTCATATTCGTATGTGCTACAATATCTTACGTTGTATTCCTTCATGCGTTCCATTAAGTTAATGCTTTCGGGATTATAGCTTCGGATGTCGGTTGAATCCTCCGGAATACGTATTCCGTTGCGTGATGCCATTGCACAGAAAACAGGAAGCTGCTTGTACTTTTCATCTTCGAGATGGAGGAAACTGCTCCATGCTTCACCACCCAGGAGAATAACTAATTTGGCTTTCGGATGTTTGTCCAGAATATCGGTCAATGTTTTTTTCCATTGATGCGCCTGCGTTAAGTCTGTTGCATTCATATTTTCTACCATGGTCGAATATCTTCCTCCCAATTGGGTGTAGGTCTCTATAAATGTGCTGATGTTATCGTAGGTATATTTAGTGTCAGAATTATAAGAGGTGATAAACAGAATTTCTTCCTCAGATTCTTCTGTGGTGGCAGCATTGCCGAAAAGGGGGAGGAAAAGGAGTACAGCAATGGAGACAATAAATCGTATTTTTTTTCTTTTATACAGTATCATAATTGTTTGTTATGTTGTTTTATGAGTTGCAAAAATACAACTAATGCATCTGATATACAATAAAAGTCTGTTTCTTTTTAATCTGTAAAAAAGGTCGCTGTGAAAAACACAATGACCTTTTCCATAAGTATAGTTTAGCTTGTAAATTTGATTACATTCTTTTTTCAACCACATCCCAGTCGATGATATCCCACAGGGCGTTTACGTGGTCGGCACGGCGGTTCTGGTAATCCAAATAATAGGAGTGTTCCCAAACGTCAAATCCAAGAAGTGGTTTCAAACCGGCACGTACCGGATTGCTGCCGTTCCCCTCTTTAGTGATTTTCAGTTTACCGTCTTTATCTACGGATAGCCAAGCCCATCCTGAACCAAACAATCCGACTGCTGCTGCATTGAATTCTTTCTTGAAGTTTTCAAAGCTGCCAAAGTCACGTTTGATAGCTTCTCCCAGTTTACCGGCCGGTTCCTTCTTCGAAGGTTGCGGGGCAAATTGCAGGAAGTACAGGTGGTGGTTCAATACTTGTCCGGCGTTATTGAATATAGCTCCATCCGGTGCGGCTGCAACGATTTCTTCTACCGTTTTACCTTCATATTCTGTTCCGGGCACGAGGCTATTCAGATTATTTACATACGTTTGTAGATGTTTTCCGTAATGGAAATCTATTGTTTGCTGACTGATTACAGGTTCCAACGCATTGTTAGCGTAAGGAAGTTTAGGCATTTCGTAAGTCATGGTCATCATAATTAAAGACATTAATATAGTATTCATAATGTTACAAGTTTTAATTGGCTTGTTATACTAT
>DXOJ01000350.1 GCA_019412865.1 Bacteroides sp.
ATAGTGTGAGATTTAAAGATGATCCATTTGTTTATGATGTAGAAAAGAATGGCAGTCAGTTTTTATTTTCTTCTCGTTTAGGTTTTCTATTTGAAGGTGATGTTAATTCGATATATTCTAAAATGCTGAAATATCCTATGAGATATGATCCGGAGTTTCCTATTCCGAATGGAGGATATAGAACTAAAGAAGTAAGGGTAGCATACGGTTCTTATCAGGATATTGAATTATGTTATTTATTGTACAAGATATCTGAATATACAGATTATTCTTATTCAAAAATGGGAGGTAAAACCTTTAACGAATTCAATCCTGAAGTCGTTAGTTCGTTAGGAGTCAGAGATACATTGGCAATACAGGAATATCGGATTAGATTTAAAGTAAATCCTTAGATTAATAACATACCTAATTTTTAATAACTAAAAACATGAAAAACACGAATTTAGCCTTTTGTGCTTTGGCAGGTATTTCTTCAATGCCTGCTACGCTGACAGCCGGACAAGCTCATCCGGAGGAACGACCGGCTGACAAGCAGCAACCGAATGTAATCCTGATCGTCGCCGATGATTTGGGATACGGTGACTTGAGTTGTTATGGTGCCCATCGTATTTCCACACCGGGCATGGACCGTGTGGCGAATGAAGGAATCCGTTTCACACAAGGTTTCTGTACAGCGGCAACCTCTACTCCAAGCCGCTATTCCGTAATGACCGGTCTTTATCCCTGGACAAATACCGATGCAAAAATTCTGCCCGGCAATGCGGCATTAATCATCGACACCCAGAAGATTACTTTACCCAAGTTGATGAAACAAGCCGGATACGCTACCGGTTCTGTAGGTAAATGGCATATCGGATTGGGAGACGGTAAAGTAGACTGGAATAAAGAGGTACATCCGGGAGCTGCCGAAATAGGATACGATTATTCCTTTATTCAGGCAGCAACGAACGACCGTGTCCCATGTGTATTTCTCGAAAACGGACGTGTAGTGGGGCTAGACCCCAATGATCCGTTGTATGTGGATTACCGGCAGAATTTTCCGGGAGAACCTACCGGAAAGAATAATCCCGAACTGCTCCGGATGCACCCGAGTGTAGGACATGCCGGTTCGATAGTCAATGGGGTACCCCGTATCGGATTTCAGAAAGGTGGTAAGGCGGCACAATGGAAAGACGAGGAAATGGCGGAATTGTTTTTGGACAAGGCGAAGCAATTTGTCAATGATCATAAAGATGCTCCTTTCTTTCTTTATTACGGATTGCATCAGCCACACGTACCCCGTGTTCCCAACGAACGTTTTGTAGGTCAGTCGGGGATGGGACCCCGTGGGGATGTTATCTTGGAGGCCGACTGGTGTGTATCCGAATTTCTGAAAGAACTGGATAAACTGAGATTGGCTGAAAATACAATCGTCGTGCTGACCAGTGATAATGGTCCGGTACTGGATGACGGATACAAAGACGATGCAGTGGAGCTGGTAGGAGATCATAAGATAGCGGGTCCGCTTCGCGGAGGAAAGACAAGTATGTTCGACGGAGGTACACGTATACCTTTTATGCTTCGCTGGCCGGCAGCAGTTAAACCGCAGGTTTCCGATGCATTCGTCTGCCAGATGGATTTGCTGGCATCCTTTGCCGCCTTGTTAGGGCAGTCTTATCCGGACAAGCTGGACAGTGAAAATACCTTGGACACCTTTTTGGGCAAGAGCAAGAAAGGACGTGAAGAACTTGTCATTGAAGGAATGTTCAATTACGCCTACCGTCAGGGTGACTGGGCACTGATTCCTCCTTATTATAATCCGTATAGCAAGGAAGACGGAGACTTTATCGGTTTGGGATATGGATATAAGCTCTATAATCTGAAAAAAGATATCGGGCAGCAGGAAAATGTAGCAACCAAATACCCGAAGAAGCTGGGCGAATTGATCAACCGCTTTGAATATCTGAAATCGACTACGAATAAGGTGACACGCTATTGACCTCCGCTTATCCTCATGGGATTTGTGAATAAATAATAATAAAGCAGCTTCTGATTTAGGGTAACCCAAAGATGAAGTGTATTTATTACCAAACGAGTAATTTTACAATCTGACACTAATAATCTTATAGTATGTCATCTGAATTAGTTAATACCATTTTAAAAGAATATACAAAGGCACTTAATGTCTAATACCAAATAAATAAAAACATGAAAAAAGAAACCCCCATCTCTTTACGACA
>DXOJ01000351.1 GCA_019412865.1 Bacteroides sp.
ATTATAGACAATCTGGTTATAGAAGAAGACTTGGCATCATGAGAAAAGCAATATTCCCGGGTACTTTCGACCCTTTCACCATCGGACATTACTCGGTAGTGGAACGTGCACTTACCTTTATGGACGAAATCGTGATAGGAATCGGTATCAATGAGAACAAGAATACCTACTTCCCCATTGAGAAAAGAGAAGAAATGATTCGGGAACTTTATAAAGACGAACCTCGCATCCAGGTGATGTCCTATGACTGTCTGACAATTGATTTTGCGCAGGAAGTAGAGGCCAGGTTCATTGTCCGCGGTATCCGTACGGTGAAGGATTTCGAGTATGAAGAGACCATTGCAGACATTAACCGCAAACTGGCAGGGATTGAAACCATCCTGCTCTTCACAGAACCGGAACTGACTTGCGTCAGCTCTACAATTGTACGCGAGTTATTAACCTATAATAAAGATATCAGCCAGTTTATTCCCAAAGGAATGAAAATGAGTGAATAACACTCGTTAGGGAATAGGCGATGAGTCAGAAAAGATGATGAAGAAACTAACGATTATATTATCCGTTTGCTTGTGGGCAGTTGCCATACAAGCCCAGAACTTCGGTTCCGAAGCCATGCGAAAGTTACAAATGGCAGAGTTTGCAATCTCCAATTTCTATGTGGACAAAGTAGATGAAGACAAGTTGGTAGAAGAAGCCATCATCAAAATGCTGGCACAACTTGATCCGCACTCTACTTATTCGGATGCAGAGGAAGTGAAGAAGATGAACGAACCACTTCAAGGTAACTTCGAGGGTATCGGAGTGCAATTCCAGATGATAGAAGACACCCTGTTGGTGGTGCAACCTGTCAGCAACGGACCTTCCGAGAAAGTCGGCATCCTTGCCGGTGACCGTATCGTTGCGGTCAATGACAGCGCCATTGCCGGAGTGAAAATGAGTACGGAAGATATTATGAAGCGCCTTCGTGGTCCGAAAGGTTCGAAAGTCAATCTAACAATCGTTCGTCGTGGCGTGCAAGACCCTTTATTGTTTACAGTGAAAAGAGACAAGATACCTATCCTTAGCCTCGATGCCTCCTATATGATTCAACCTAAAACGGGTTATATCCGCATCAACCGTTTTGGAGCAACCACTGCCGAAGAATTCAAAAAAGCAATGACAAGTCTTCAGAAGCAAGGTATGAAGGATATGATTCTCGACCTGCAAGGAAACGGAGGTGGTTATCTCAATGCAGCCATTGACCTTGCTAACGAATTCCTGGGACAAAAGGAGCTAATCGTATATACCGAAGGCCGGACTGCCAAACGCAGTGATTTCTATGCCAAAGGGAATGGAGATTTCCGTAATGGACGTCTTATCATTCTGGTGGATGAGTACACAGCCTCTGCCAGTGAAATCGTCAGTGGCGCAGTACAGGATTGGGACAGAGGAATTATTGTAGGACGCCGCTCTTTCGGCAAAGGATTGGTGCAACGTCCTATCGACCTGCCGGACGGTTCCATGATTCGTTTGACTATTGCACGCTATTATACTCCATCGGGTCGTTCCATCCAAAAACCGTACGACAGTACTGTTGATTACAACAAGGATTTGATAGAACGTTTCAACCACGGTGAACTGATGAATGCTGACAGTATTCATTTCCCGGATTCGCTGAAAGTACAAACCAAGAAACTCGGACGTACCGTCTATGGTGGAGGTGGTATCATGCCGGATTATTTCGTACCTATCGACACTACTCTTTATACGAATTATCACCGTAATCTGGTAGCCAAAGGAGCCGTGATTAAATTCACCATGCAGTTTATCGAAGGACACCGGAAAGAGTTGGCAAACAAATACAAGAAGTTCGAATCGTTTGATGAGAAATTCGTAGTCGATGATGACATGCTCGCCAATCTAAAAGAAATCGGAGAGAAAGAAGGAGTGAAGTTCAATGAAGAGCAATATCAGAAATCGCTCCCTCTTATCAAGACCCAGCTCAAAGCATTGATAGCCCGTGACCTTTGGGATATGAACGAATATTTCCGGGTAATGAATACCACGAATGAGAGTATACAAAAAGCACTGGAAATATTGAATTCGGATGAATATCAGAAGAAACTGAAATAGGGTATTCAATAAACAATCATAAAACATCGTCTTTCAGTTTGGTGGACATACATACTCATCATAGTGGACATATAGATACATGATGGTGAGTATATATATCCGCCACTCTGTATCTATATGTCCACTAAGCTTTGTGTATCAACCCGTTAACTTTATTATTGAATATATTCGAATGTCACCGTACCGCGAATATCAGAAGAAGAGGCGGCAATGTATGCCTTGAATTTTCCAGGTTCTGCCACCCAAGTACGCTGTTTATCATCAAAGAATTGCAATGCTTCCGGTTTGATTGTAAACTTCACCTCTTTTTCTTCATTCGGAAGAAGTTGTACCTTCCGAAAATCTTTCAGTTCCTTAACCGGACGCAGGACACTACACTCCTCATCACCAATGTATAGTTGGATAATCTCTTTCCCTGCTACTTTTCCTGTATTCTTAACCTTTACAGAAACATCTATACTGCCATCAGTATTCATTGTTTGAGCCGATACTACAGGTTTACTATACTCAAAGGTAGTATAACTCATGCCATAACCAAAAGGAAAAAGTGGCTGCACCTTCTTCGTATCATACCAACGATAGCCAACCAGAATATCTTCTTTATATTCTTGACGGATGCTATCGCCCGGATAACTGATTTCCCCAAAGAAATGAGCTGGACAATCCTCCAGTTTCACCGGATAAGAGAAAGGAAGTTTACCACTGGGAGTCACCTCTCCACTCAACACATCAGCCAGCGCCTCCCCACCAACAGAGCCTAAATACCACGACTGGACAATAGAAGGAATCTCCTTTACCCAAGGCATTTCCACCGCATTTCCGCTGACAATCACTGCTACCAGATTTTTATTTACCTTCAACAAGGCTTCTATCAACTCATTCTGCGCAAAAGGAAGTTCGTATGATAAACGGTCTCCACCCTCACAGTCCTGAAAATGATTCTTATTTAGTCCGCCTACAAAAATCACCAAATCCGAATTCATCGCCTTTTCCACCGCATCATTACGCAAAGAATCCACAGTAACCTGCGGAATAACATCCGCCCGTCCATACATCGGGCGACCGCTTGTGTAACCTTGTGCATAAACCACACCGTCACCAAATTTGGCCTTTATACCGTCCAGTGGTGAAATCACTTTCTGAACTTTCAACTCTGAAGAGCCACCACCTAACATCAAATTACGGGTAGTTAGCGTCCAATTTTGACGTGTACCCCAAGGAAAGCCGCCACAAGGCGGTTCC
>DXOJ01000352.1 GCA_019412865.1 Bacteroides sp.
GGCCAAAGCAGCGTATCTTATAACATTGTTTAATAGAATCAGAGCCGTATTAACAAATGAGTGGGCAGGCATTAACATTTAACAGTTTTCTTAAATAATCAGAGCGTAAAACTGGAAAAGATGCAAAAGTTTTCGAATCGAACACCTTATCTTATTAAAGAGAGTTTATGAGGGCTAACAAATTCCTCTGCCAGCTGTTTCTAATAGAAGGTAACCATCAAATTCCCATTATATGAACAGATTCGAAAATAAAGTAGTTGTCATCACCGGTGCCGCCGGTGGTATCGGCGAAGCAACCACACGCCGCATTGTCTCCGAAGGAGGCAAAGTAGTCATCGCTGACCATTCCGAGAAAAGAGCGGAGCAGCTTGCCAACGAACTCACGCACGCAGGGGCTGACGTGCGTCATGTCTATTTCTCCGCCACCGAACTCCAGAGTTGCAAAGAGTTGATTGATTTTTCCATGAATGAATATCAAAGAATAGACGTACTGATTAATAATGTAGGAGGAACTGATCCCAAACGTGACCTTAGCATCGAAAAGCTGGACATCAACTACTTTGACGAAGCATTCCACCTGAATCTCTGCTGCACGATGTATCTTTCCCAACAGGTCATTCCTATCATGACTGCCAATGGCGGCGGGAACATTGTCAACGTAGCTTCCATAAGCGGACTTACGGCTGATGCCAACGGTACTTTATACGGCGCCAGCAAAGCGGGTGTCATCAACCTGACGAAATATATCGCTACTCAAATGGGAAAGAAAAACATCCGTTGCAACGCCGTAGCTCCGGGACTGGTACTTACTCCCGCTGCATTGGACAACCTGAATGAGGATGTACGTAATATCTTCCTCGGTCAATGTGCCACTCCTTATCTGGGAGAACCGGAGGATGTTGCAGCTACCATCGCTTTTCTGGCTTCGAACGATGCCAGATACATCACCGGACAAACGATTGTGGTGGATGGCGGACTGACCGTTCATAATCCGACAGTGGCGTTATCATAAAACGACCGGATAACGTATTATCGGTAAAGATGATAGGTTATTAACCGGCAACCATTACAAAAAATAATCTCTTTTTCCTTGATGTTACCGATAGGAAACATATCTTTGTGACCAGTCAGTAACAAAAGTATCAAAGTATGGAAAAAGAGATTACTAAAAACAGACAGGCTACGGAAATGACCCTGATTACAGCCGTCAACGACATCATTGAAGAAAGCGGTTTCGAGGGGTTGGGGATCAATGCGGTAGCAGCCAAGGCCAAAGTTTCAAAAATGCTTATCTACCGTTATTTCAATTCGCTGGATGGACTGATAGCAGCCTACATTCAGCAGAACGACTATTGGATTAATTTCGATGAAGAGTTACCGGATCAGGCTCATTTAGCCACATTTATCAAGCAGATATTCAAAAGACAAATCATGTGGTTACGGGAGAATTATACATTGAAACGCCTGTATCGCTGGGAACTGACAACGGACAATAAGTTTGTGAAAGAGTTGCGCAACAAACGGGAAGAGAAAGGAATCTGGCTGGTAGAGGCAGTCAGCAAACTTTCAAAACATCCGAAAAAAGAGATTGCCGCTATGGCTTCCATCATCACCGCAGCCATCAGTTATCTGGCATTGCTCGAAGAAAACTGCCCGGTCTACAACGGCCTCAAGATTCAGCAGGAAAGCGGCTGGGAGGAATTGGAAGAAGGCATCAATCTATTAGTAGACCTCTGGTTACAAAAACAACTCTAATCAAATGAATAAAATGACAATAATGGGAATATGGTTTCTTTCTCTATTGATAAATAGTGGATGTAACCGGGATTTAGTAGAATACGACAGTAACGATCTTAAAATATCTATTGAAAAAGGGGAAGAGTGGTTGCATAATTTTCCTTTGTTTCTAGGCATCAACATCAAAAATCCGCCCCAGATTGCAATCTGGACTGAAGACATGGAAGGGAATTATCTGTCCACCGTGTATGTGACACACAAAATAGCCACTCAATCCTGGCAAGCCTCCGGCGGTAACCGCCGAAAGGAAGCGCTGCCGCATTGGTGTTATCAGCGGGGAATCCAATATGAAGACGGGTTATATCTCCCTAGCAAAAAGGAACCGTTGACGGACGGTATCAGCGGAGCTACTCCGAAAGGTAGTTTTAATGTGAAGATGTCGCCAACTGGGAAGTTGAAGAAGTTTATAGTCAAAATTGAAATCAATCATTCTACAGATTTCAATGATGCATATCCGAAATCGGCCAAAGAAGGAGACGCCAATTACTCCGGTGGAAAAGAAGGGAGCGGACAGCCTGCCCTTGTCTACGCAGCAGAAGTGGATTTGACTTCCGGCAAGAAAGAATTTACAGCCAAACTGATCGGACACAGCAGCCCGGATGGAAGTAATGGAGATCTTACCAGAGATACTTCTTCACTCACAACTGCATTGCATATCGTTAAAAGCATAACCGTGTATGTGCAATAGCAGTAGCTAACCATCGTATTATCAGACTCTATCCTTGCATCATTATGAAGAAATTTATATTCATTTTGCACTGCTATCTTTCATTACTGTATGTGCCGACGGACAAACAGACAGCAGACGTCTCTCTTACACTACATATATCGGGACAGGTTTTTCCATGAATCAACCTTCTTATACGCCTTTCAACTGGCAAATCGTCAGTCATTACCACATCAGTCAACGGTTTGCCATCGGTGCGGGCAGCGGACTTTCTGTTTACGAGAAGTTGCTTATCCCGCTTTATGCCAGTGCGCAATTTTATATAACGAAGCCCAGGAGACTGACTCCTTATCTGGAATGTCATATCGGTGGGTCTTTTGCCACAGACAGAGAAGCAAACGGAGGCTTTTACCTCTCTCCTTCCATCGGTGCACAATTCAAAGTCAACCGGAAAATTAAACTGAATTTGATGGCAGGTTATGAACTCCAGAAACTGGAACGGACAAAGAAACAGGAAGATCCGTATTTCCATACGACGTTTAAGGAAGAATTGTCGCACCATTCCATTACGCTGAAAATCGGCTTGACTTATTGAGGTAAGTATAATAAGAGATAAGGAATTTGCCATTGCAAACAGAATATATATTCAGATCCTGACTTTATTCCCCCGAATAAAAAAAGGCATAATTATTAATGATGCGAATCAGTAGTTGAACTCTGATTCTTTGTTTTAGAAAATTAAATAAATGAA
>DXOJ01000353.1 GCA_019412865.1 Bacteroides sp.
TAATAATTATTATTGTTTAAACTTTTATTTGCATAACTAAAATTTACTATCCCAGCACATCATAGAAAATATCAATCCGCAAAATCCCCCAACAAACATTTCAGGGAGTGGAAAATAGTGGAAAATACATTCATTATCATTACATCTTGTTACTTCAAACCAAAAAAACAGTCCCAAAATCGCTCCCAAAGAAATACATACAATGGCAATCCATTTACCAGAGTATTGGCTAAAAATCTTATCCTTTTTTTTCTTTGGGAAGCGAATTTGATTTTGTTTTTTCTTCTCAAATCTTCTCTTTCTTTTCATCTATTTTTTAGTAAGTAAATAACTCCCTTATTGACATACCTTTCTCCTTTTTGAAGACCTTTATATACAATGTATGAATTCTGATCTTTCATTGTTGCTTCTATCTCTTGTTTGATAAATAGCTCAGGGTGCAGTTGTAAGAAAACATACATTTTTCCATTTTGCTTGATAACAGCTTGTTGTGGTACAACGATGTATTTCCCATTTTTAATTTCAGCCTTTGCTGTCGAGAAATTTACATTCCAGCTTCGTTCTTTATAGTAAATTATTCCCTTAGAATGCTTGATGAACTTATTATTAGCATCTAACTGTGCTTCACGTTTGTTGTTAAACACAGTAATGTTGGTTATAACTACTTTCTCGATTTTATCTTTCGTCTTTATCTCAAAGGTCAGGGTTCCAGTTCCGGCTTTGATCGGAGTCATGCTAAACTTATAAATTCCAATTTTGGTTGGAACCAATAGTTTTTGAGAAACTACACTTCCGTCAATATTCAGGTGTAGAGTTATTTCTCCTCTTTCTAATGGTTTGAAACTATCCAGATAGGTAAAATGAGCGAGTATATCACTTTGTGTATTGATTGAAAAAGGCATAACTTCAGCAAAGATTTCAAAATGGTCACTGTATTCTGTGAGCTGCAACTTTCTTTGCTGTTCGGTTCTTGATGCGTTTTGTGCAAATATATCTGTAGTGAACAATGACACAATGAGTATTATAATATTTAGTAGTTTCATAAATCTTGTTTTTTAAATGTTACTTAATTGTTTATTCTTTTGGGGTAATGATAATGATAGTATCATATAGCCTATAACGGCTGCCAAAGTAGAACCTATCAGGATTCCTAACTTAGCATCGTTCAGCAGTTTATATCCTTCCTCGCCGAAAGGAGAGAATGAGAGGTCTGCTATAAAAATGGAAACGGTAAATCCTATGCCACCTAACATGGCTACACCGATAAACATTCTCCAATTGACTCCGTGCGGGAGACGGACAATCCTGAGTTTTATAGCAAGCCATGAAAATAAAACTATTCCGACAACTTTACCAACAGACAAGCCCGCCAATGCCGATAGCCCTACGCCGGAAAACAGATCGGGAAAAGTAACTCCGGATATATTAATGCCCGCATTAGCTAAGGCAAATAACGGAATGATGAAATATTTCACCAGTGGAGCAAGTGTATCTTCCATATCCTGAAGAGGGCTGATTAAATGGTCTGAGGAAGATTCTATTCTCTTAAGAAGTGACAATTGTCGGGCAGGGAGAATAATTTCCCTTAGATTATGTAATGAATACATACCAAAAAGTTTCAAGCATTTTGCAATCCGCTTTATATATTTATCGGAATTTGAAATAGGATATGCTGGGATACAAAATGCCGCAATGACTCCCGCTATCGTTGCATGAATGCCGGAATTTAGTAGAAAATACCATAAAGCGAGGCCTCCTATGCAATAATACAGTTTACTGTATACACCTTTTCGTGCTCCTATCACTAAAAATAATATCGCTATAACTGCATATCCGACAAAAAACAAGTCTACATTACCGGTATAGAAAATTGCAATGACAGCGATTCCACCCAAATCATCGGCAACGGCAAGAGCGGCTAAAAAAATTTTAAGTCCGTTGGGAATCCGTTTACCAAAAAGAGACAATATTCCCAGCGAAAAAGCAATGTCGGTAGCCATTGGAATGGCGCACCCTCTACTTTCCAAACCGTGATGCGAGAAAAACAAATAAATGCAAATGGGCAACACCATGCCTCCGATAGCTCCGATAATAGGAAGCAAAGCTGTTTTCATTGTTGATAATTCACCAACCAATATTTCACGTTTGATTTCCAGACCAATCGTAAAAAAGAAAATAGCCATCAGAAATTCGTTAATAACTTGCATTAAAGTCATACTTTCTCCCTTATAAGCAAAGAAGTCAAAGTCTCCTATTTGCAAACTGAATGTTTGCTCCCAAAAGGAGAAATAAGAACTACTAAAAGGAGAATTAGCTATAATTATGGCTATAACAGTGGCTGCTATCAGAATAAAACTCCCATCAATGTAATGTTGAATGGTACGTCTGAAAGTATATAATATCTGATTCATTGATATATCTATTTAGGTAATCATTAATAAATAAACTTGCAGGAGGGACACACTCCTCCCGCAAGTGACAGCTTGTTTCAGGCTGCTATATAAACACACGAAAAAGTACTATCCTTCTTCCGAATTAATTAAAGCGGAAAGGATAACATATCCATTGTTTGTCACAACTTTAGCTGTATCCAAATTGATGGAAGAAGGCAAGTCGATGGCTGTAATTCCTTCTTGAGTGACTCCTCTTGTCACCTTGTAGAAGGAAAATGCTTTGCCGGAAGTATCCTCTGCGGTTTCAATAATAATATAATCGGCCCCGTCATAGTTTACAATAGCTTGATTGGGAACAGTCGGAAGTTGTTTAGGCGATGTCTCTACCCATGCTTTCACATACATTCCCGGCAATAATCCATTTTTGTCTTCCTCGCTTACAGTACAATTGACAGGAATGATTTTATCAGCTGAAGCTGATTTTCCCACAATTTCAAGGTTGGCACTCCGATTGAACTGGTTCTCGTTTGCCAAACAAAATTTAATTTTTTGTCCTTTGTTCAGGTTGCTGATATCTTTTTCAAAAGCATTCAAATTGAGATATAAATCATTAATATCCACAATTTCAAGCAAAATATCATTAGGGTTTGCATAATTTCCCATCGTTATATTACTCGATTTTATGTATCCGCTAATCGGAGCATACAGATTGGCAGTACGTTTGATATGATCCGCTGTTACATTATTTACATCAATTCCCGCTAAAGCAAGTGTCTGTTCCAGCCCCTTTACTTTGGCTCTGATGCTTTCCAAGTCTGCAGTGACTTGTTGCAAAGTCTTTACTGCATTCACATCACTTTCACGTAACTTACGTTGACGTTCATATTCCTGTTGAAGAAAAAGGTATTGGCTCTTACTTTGCAAATAATTCTGTTGAAGGTCAATAAATTCTTTATTCTCCAGTACAGCTACGACTTCGCCTTTAGAAACCATTTGACCGGGAATAAAACCTGCCGATTTAATATAGCCTCCCAACGGAGCTGAAAGCGTAGCCCGACTTTGCGGAGCAACTTCAACAATTCCGTTAAGTTTCACCATATCGCTGATAGTCATTAATTGTATTTTCCCTACTTCAATCTCCGCCAGTTTATACTGTTCGTTGGTGAGACTGATCTTTTTAACTTCGCTATTTACTTGTGAAGGAACTGTTTCAGCTTGGAGTTCTGCATTCACATCTTCTTTTTTATTATTACAGGCTACTAATGCCAGAACAATCATTATAACTGAGAATATATGTTTCGTTTTCATATCTTTTTTCTTTTTTGAGTAATAAGTGATTAGCGTTTATTATACACAGCTTCAAGGGAAGCAACCGTCTGATTGTATTGCAGAAGCGTTTCCAGATAAACGGAGCGTATATCATTAGCCAGTGAGAGATTTTGCAAATACTGTGTGTAGGAAATATCTCCATTTGCAAATCCTTGTTTTGAACTATCCACTATCAACGTAGCTTCCGGAAGAGCATCATTTTGATAATATTTGAGCGTATTCGATAGTTTCTGATACTGCATATATAATTCTTGCACTTCATTTTCTACCTGATGTGTTATCAAATTCATTTGGGTTTGAGCAATCATCCGGCTCTTCCCGGCTGCTTTTATTCTCGACAGATTCGAGTTGAAAAACAAAGGAACGGCAATTCCTATCTCAAAAGAATTGAAACGTTTATTGTTGCTATAACCCAGAGTAGTCTTATAAGTCTGACTGTTGAAACCTAAAATAATATCCGGAAGCAGTTTGCTCTTTTCTATCTGAAGCTGCTGCTTGCTTATCAGCACATTTTTCTCCTGAAGAGCAAGTTTAGGATTGGAAGACAAATCTGCCGACTCAATGGAAAAATTGAGTAACTGCATATCCAGTTGATTGTCCGCAATTCGTATGTCATCCGAAGTATGCAGCAATGTTTGCAACTGCTTTTGGGCAATCCTTATATCAGATTGCACTTGCACCAACTTGTCCTCCGCTCTTTTATATTGGGCGGACGAAGTGACACTTTCCAACTTTGTAGATTCGCCTGCCTGATAACGTTTGAGGCTCATTTCGGAGAGATTCTTATATATATTCCTTTGTTCGGTATATAGTTTCTCCAAATCATTTGTATAGGCATAAAACCAATATGCATATTTCACCTCTTTTATCAGGAAACTTTCTTCAAGAACCTTGTTCTGCCGAGCACTCTCCACTCGTCTTTTTGCCAGTTTCAATTGAGAGAGGTATAGAGTGGGGAACTCCATTTGCTGCCTCACCCCGATGCTGTTGTCTGTTACTCCCGGCGTACTGATAACTCCTTTGCCATACGTTATTTCTGTTTTAGGTAATGGAATGGAAGCTCCTTTCAGTGCTTTTTGCTCTTCTATCTGAAATTGTGCTATTTTTATGCTATTGTTGTTTCTTAATGCCTCTTCAATGGCTTGCTCCAGATTGAGCATACGAGTTTGAACCATTTCTTGCGCATTGGCTGATACCGGTAGCAGGAGCAAAAGTAAAGAAACAGCCACAACGGTTCCACTCATTTTCATCTTATGTTTCTTAAAATGTAATTTGTCAGTGAAGTAAATATATAAGATGGGTAATACGACTAATGTCAGCAAGGTTGCCGAAATCAATCCTCCAATGACGACTGTCGCCAACGGACGTTGTACTTCGGCTCCGGCAGTCGTTGAAAGAGCCATCGGGAGAAATCCGAGTGACGCCACTGTGGCCGTCATCAGTACCGGGCGAAGGCGGACGGATGTTCCTTTCAACACTCGCTCGTAAATATCATCGACTCCTTCTTTAGCCAGACGGTTGAACTCAGCAATCAAGACAATACCATTCAGTACCGCTACACCAAACAAAGCGATGAAGCCTACTCCGGCAGAGATGCTGAAAGGAATGCCTCTTATAAAAAGTGCGAATACACCACCAATGGCAGACAAGGGTATGGCGGTAAAAATCAACAAACTTTGTTTTACTGATTTGAAAGTAAAGTACAGGAGTAAAAGAATCAGAAACAATGCAATCGGTAAAGTAATGGAAAGCCTGTCCTGCGCTTTCTGAAGATTTTCGAACTGTCCCCCATAGGTCATATAGTATCCGGAAGGTAGTTTGATTTTTTTGTCAACTGCACTTTTAATATCACTCACCGTGCTTTTCACATCCCTGCCTCGTACATTGAATCCGATGGTAATACGTCTTTTTGCATTATCACGCTGGATTTGTACCGGTCCCGGCTTAAAGACTACTTCCGCAACTTCGGACAAAGGGACCTGTGTACCGTCTGATGCCGTAACAAATATGTTTTGCACATCGGTAATATCCGCACGATAATCCTTATCCAGCCTGACTACCAAGTCAAAGCGCCGTTCCCCCTCATAAACCAGTCCGGCAGACTGTCCGGCGAACCCTATCTCGACAGCCCGGTTTATATCATTTACACTCATTCCGTATTGGGCTATTTTATCTCTGTTTAGCAAAACCTGAATTTGGGGAAGGCCTGTAATTTCTTCAATATATAAATCATTGACCCCTTCAATATTTCGTATGTTCTTTCCTACATTGTCGGCCAGTTCCGATAGTTTATCCAAGTCTTCACCGTATATTTTCATCACAACGTCCTGCTTAGCTCCGGTCAATAACTCGTTGAAGCGCATCTGAATAGGTTGTTGGAAACTAAACGTTGCATTAGGTATCACTGACAATGAAGCATTCATCTTTTCAGCCAACTCTTCACGGTTGGAGGCCTTCTTCCATTTATCTTTAGGTTTAAGTACAATCATCATATCTCCGGCTTCAATCGGCATCGGGTCGGTAGGTATTTCTCCGGAGCCTATTTTATTGATAACCTCTATCACTTCATCCGGATATTCGTCTAAAATAATACGTTGCGCTTTTTGAGATACTTCAATTGATTGCAGCATAGAACTGCCTACCGGAACACGTGTTTCTACTGCAAAATCTCCTTCATCCAACTGAGGAATAAACTCGCCTCCCATCCTTGATAAAGTGAATAAGGAGACTAAGAATAATGCCAAGGTCACAGATAATACTGTTTTTTTATGATGAATGGCTTTTTCAATGACAGGATGATAGAACTTCTGTATTTTAGCCATCATACGGTCGGATATATTAGGTTTGTGAGTAACGCTTCTGCTTAAAGCCAATGATGACATCATGGGAACGTAAGTCAATGACAGAATAAAAGCTCCTAAAATGGCGAACGAAACCGTTTGTGCCATTGGTGTGAAGGTTTTACCTTCAATTCCCGTTAAAGTCCACAAAGGAAGATACACCATCAGGATAATGATTTCGCCGAAAGCCGCCGAGGTTCTGATTTTACTGGATGCGGTAAATACTTCCTGATTCATCTGTGACTGATTTAATTTCAACACACCCGGATAGCGCTTGGTTGCTGTGGATATTCCATGCATGACAGATTCTACAATGATTACGGTACCATCCACAACCAGCCCAAAGTCAATAGCCCCCAAACTCATCAAATTGCCTGAAACTCCGAACAGGCTCATCATGCCAAAAGCAAATAACATGGCCAAGGGTATGACGGAAGCCACTACTAATCCACCCCTCAGATTGCCTAAAAATAAGATTAATACAAATATAACGATTAATGCCCCTTCAATAAGATTCTTTGAAACCGTATAGATGGTACTGTCAACTAAGTTTTTTCGATCCAGATAAGGTTCAATAACAACTCCTTCAGGAAGAGTTTTTTCTATTTGAGCCATCTTTTCCTTCACGTTTTTAATCACTTCCGAAGAGTTGGCACCTTTTAGCATCATCACGATACCTGTCACTACTTCACCCTCTGCATTTCTTGTCGCAGCTCCGTATCTGACACTTGAACCAAATTCTACTGTTGCTATATCACGTATCAATATAGGGGTACCTGCTTCATTGTGTTTAACAACAATCTTGCCGATTTCATCCAGATTCTTCACTAAACCTTCCGTGCGGATAAAGTAAGCATTAGGATTCTTATCAATATATGCACCACCCGTATTTTGATTGTTTTCCTCTAATGAAGTGAAAATATCATTGATTGAGATATTCAGACTCTTCAATTTATCCGGGTTGACAGCTATTTGGTATTGTTTCACATAGCCACCAAAGCCGCTGACTTCCGCTACGCCGGGAGTTCCCAGTAATTGGCGTTTAATAATCCAGTCCTGTATAGTTCTCAGTTCTGTAGCATCGTATTTATCTTTATATCCTTCTTTGGTATGAACTACGTATTGATATATTTCACCTAATCCGGTCGTGACCGGTGCCATTTCAGGCGTTCCTATTCCTTCAGGAATATTTTTTGCAGCTTGGGATAATCTTTCTTGTACTTGCTGCCTGGCCCAATATAGGTCCACATCATCTTTGAATACAATGGTTACAATAGATAACCCGAAACGAGAAAATGAACGCATATTGTCAATATTTGGAATAGAAACCATTGTCTGTTCCACCGGGAAAGTAACTAACTGCTCCACTTCTTGCGCTGCAAGCGTTGGAGAGACAGTTATTACCATTACCTGATTATCAGTTATATCGGGCACTGCGTCTATTGGCAATTTTGTCAATGAGTAGATACCCCATACTATCAAGGCCAAAGTGAGCAGCCCGATTATTAATTTATTTTGTATGGAAAAACGAATTATTTTATCTAACATCTTCTTTAGTATTGTATCATAAAAGACAAGGGTAAAGGGAACACCGCTTTATCCGTGCAATCATGAATAATTATGAAATAAGATTGTAGTCAGAGGAAAGAATATCCTTTGACATGAGAGATTTACACGCAATCCTTCCCTGATAAATCATAGGTGATTTATCCAGAATATGTAATCCCTTTAATTACTAAAGAATAGAGGGAGGACCTCTTAAAGCCCATGTAGAAGGAGTATAGTTTTTATAAAGAATGGGAATATCCTGAAATACAGGTTTCCTCTTCTCCATAAAAAGTAAGCATTCTAAGGCAATGAAAGAGGTGAATAGAAAAACAAAAATTAAAAGGGGGTTAATATTATCGGCTGTTTTATCTTGGATAATATTATGTTCATGCTGATTATGAGCATGAGTCTCTGACAAGGCTGCTACCAAATCATAGAATATATGGAACAATCCTTTTTCCGTATTATTATGTTCATTATGATAGGCCGGAACGGAAGAATCCACTACATTACTATTATGCGCATTGAATATATGCGGCATACTTTCTATAGACAACATGATTAGAATAATGCCTATGAAAAATAACGCTATGTTTCTCCGGGATTTTAACATGATACAAAAGTGCGAATAAAAAGATGTACAAGCAAATAGGATGATACAATCTTTGTTTTTGTTAACATACAAGAGCAATAATTCATTAGCAATGAGTCATTTCCCAATGCTAATGAATCCTTTTTAAAAAGTCTATAAATACTTTCTGTCATACAGTAATGCTGCATTCAGAACAACCAGTACCGACCCGGCATTGTGTACCAAAGCACCTGTTATGGGGTTTAACAATCCCATAACAGAAAGTACGATTGCTACAAAGTTGATAACCATTGAAGCGGTTATATTTACTTTTATTGTTTTGATGGTAGCATTCGATAACCTTTTCAGATAAGGTATCTTGGATATATCATCGCCCATCAAGGCAATATCAGCAGCTTCAATGGCAATATCACTTCCCATACTACCCATGGCGACACTCACATCGGCCGTTTTCAAAGCAGGAGCATCATTCACTCCATCTCCAATCATGCAAACATCCTTTCCTGAGTTCTGTAAATCAATGATGCGTGAAACTTTTTCTGATGGAAGCAATTCTGCACATACGTTCTTTATCCCCACTTTTCGGGCGAAATAATTAGCTGCCTGATAGTTGTCTCCGGTCAGAACTACTACTTCCGTATTCATGTTCTCCAATTGTTCCACCATTTGTTTTGCGGTAGGACGCAGCGTGTCCGACAGTGCAATCACACCAATGCAATATCCGTCAATTGCAGTCAGTACGGAAGCTTTTCCTTCATTACGCAAATTCTTCAAAGCAAGTACCACAGAATTTTCAAGGACAACCCCATTTTCAGTCAGGAAAGAACTGTTACCACAAATGATGTTTCCTGCGCGTACTCCCTTACCGGGTATCATCTGAAAATCCTTAACTTCGGTCAAAACAATATTTTCCGACTTTGCATATTTTACAATAGCCTTACCTAACGGATGTTCCGAACGGGCTTCTACCGATGCGGTAATTTTCAGCAAATCCAATTCCCCTACAGTAGGCAAGAAGGTTACAACATCACTCACTTCCAGTTTACCGTATGTCAATGTTCCTGTCTTGTCAAAGGTTATACAGTTTACCTTACCCATTTTTTCCAAAGCCTCACCGGACTTTATCAACACTCCATGTTTGGTGGCTTGTCCGATTGCTGCCATGATAGAAGTCGGAGTAGCCAATGCTAAAGCACAAGGGCAAAAAACGACCAGTACTGTAACCGCACGCTCTATATCTGATGTGATTAAATATGCCACCACTGCAATCATCAGGGCAATGGGAACAAGCCATGTCGCCCATTTGTCAACAATACGTTGCATGGGTGCTTTTTTATTTTCGGCTTCCTTCACCATGTTAATCAGTTTCTGTAAAGAAGAATCCACGCCAACTTGAGTTGCCTGTATATCAATAGAACCAAAACGGTTGATTGTACCACAATAGACATCATCTCCCACCTTTTTGTCTACAGGAAGTGATTCTCCGGTTATAATAGACTGATCAACAGATGTATCACCAAAAATGATTTTGCCATCTACCGGTATTATTTCTCCGGGAAGCACCCGCAACAAATCTCCCTTGCGAATATCTTCTGCAGGAACAGTTTCTTCCTTTTCAACACCATTCTCAAGGATGATACGGCGTCCTTGCTGGGGAGCCAGGCTGATAAGCTTGCTTATTCCTTTTTTAGCACGGGCTACGGTACGGTCTTCCAATATGGCTCCAATAGCCATAATGAAGGCGACTTCTCCGGCTGCAAACAATTCGCCGATATAAATACAGGC
>DXOJ01000354.1 GCA_019412865.1 Bacteroides sp.
TTCGGTGGCCGTGGCGGCAAAGTGATTACCGTGACCAACTTGAACGACAAGGGACCCGGTTCCTTCCGTGAAGCCTGCGAAACCGGTGGCGCGCGCATCATCGTCTTCAACGTGGCGGGCATTATCCGTCTGGAAACACCGATAACCGTCCGTGCCCCTTACGTCACCATTGCCGGACAGACAGCTCCCGGCGACGGAGTCTGCATCGCCGGAGAATCCTTTTGGGTAGACACGCACGATGTCATCGTCCGCCACATGCGTTTCCGCCGTGGCGAAACACTGGTGTCCCATCGCGACGACTCCTTCGGAGGGAACCCCGTGGGCAATATCATGATAGACCACTGCTCCTGCACCTGGGGACTGGACGAGAACATCTCTTTCTACCGCCACATGTACGACCCCAGCGAAGGGCAATATAAAAGCACGGACTTGAAGCTCCCCACTGTCAACGTCACCATCCAAAACACCATCTCCGCCAAGGCGCTCGACACCTACAACCACGCTTTCGGCAGCACTTTGGGAGGTGAAAACTGCGCCTTCATCCGCAGCCTTTGGGCAAGCAACTCCGGGCGTAACCCTTCCATCGGATGGAACGGGATCTTCAACTTCGTCAACAACGTCGTCTTCAACTGGGTGCACCGCTCCTCTGACGGGGGCGACTACACCGCCATGTTCAACATGATCAACAACTATTACAAGCCGGGACCCGCCACCCCGAAAGACTCCAACGTGGGACACCGCATCCTTAAGCCCGAATCAGGACGTAGCAAACTCGACCACCACGTTTACGGACGTGTCTATGCCGACGGAAACATCATGGAAGGTTTTCCTGAAATTACGAAGGACAACTGGAACGGCGGCATACAAATCGAAACTGAACCCAACACCGACGGATTCACCGAGAACATGCGCAGCTACCGTCCCTTTGAAATGCCCTACATCAACATTATGGGAGCCGGTGATGCCTACGACTACGTGTTGAAGCACGTGGGTGCCGACATCCCTTGCCGCGACCTCGTAGACCAACGCATCGTCGACGAAGTGCGCACAGGCATTCCTTATTATGAAAAGAAACTTCCGAAAGACGCTTACGGCGACCTCACCGGCCTATCTCCAAAGTCGATGGGCGAAGACGGACAGTTCAAATATCGTCGCTTGCCAAAAGATTCTTATAAGCAAGGTATCATCACCGACGTTCGCCAGATGGGCGGCTATCCCGAATATAAGGGGACTCCTTACGTGGATACGGACGGTGACGGCATGCCGGACGAATGGGAAAAAGCTAACGGACTGAACCCGAACGACCCGAGCGATGCCAACAAAGATTGCACGGGCGACGGATATACTAACATCGAGAAGTACATCAATGGCATCAGTACCAGGCACAAAGTGGACTGGCGCGATTTGAAGAATAACTACGACACGTTGGCTGAAAAAGGAAAATTAATGTAACCGTCGGCAAGATGCCGGATTCGAATCTCCTTTCGGCATCTCGTTTTCGGATGCCGACATAAAAACAATCTTCAAAAAAAATTATAGAATGAAACAGCTATTATTCATTTTCCTGTTCATCCTTCCCGGTTTCCTGTCTGCTGGGGTAGTCGACTTGAACAAGGAAAACCGTGACCCAAAATACGTGGAGTCCATCGTCAACCGTTCACAAAAGATAGTCGACAAGCTCGGGCTTTCCGATGCGAATGTTGCTGAAGATGTCCGCAACGTCATCGCCAACCGCTATTTCGAGTTGAACGACATTTATGCGGTGCGTGACGCGAAAGTCAAGGCGGCCAAAGACTCGAACCTGACAGGCGACGCAAAGGCCGAAGCCCTGAAGGCTGCCGAAAACGAGAAGGACGCGGCTCTCTACCGTTCTCATTTCGCTTTCCCCGCTTCTCTGTCCCTCTTTCTGGACGAAAAACAGGTGGAAGCGGTAAAGGACGGCATGACCTACGGAGTGGTGAAAGTGACATACGATTCGCACCTCGACATGATTCCGACCTTGAAGGAGGAAGAGAAGGTCCAAATCTACGCGTGGCTGATAGAAGCCCGCGAATTTGCCATGGATGCGGAAAATTCGGATAAGAAACACGCGGCTTTCGGAAAATACAAGGGACGTATCAACAACTATCTGGCCAAACGTGGATATGACCTGAAGAAAGAGCGTGAGGAGTGGTACAAACGCGTGAAAGCCCGTGGAGGATCTTTATAAT
>DXOJ01000355.1 GCA_019412865.1 Bacteroides sp.
CGGTTATGCGTTCCGATGCGGGGTCATCCACCCTGCGGAATATGTCCACATCCATTACGATGCTCCGTTCACGGTTGATGTACAAGGTATCCGAGTCATATTCCTCCGAATATTTCCATACTTTATAAATTTCAATGGGTATGTCGAAATAGCTGTTCACCGTTTGGGAATACAGGAGTGGAAATGCAAAGGGCAGCAGGCAGGTGGAGGCCCAGATGCCGTACTGGAGTTCGTTGCAGAGGTTGAACACTACGGAAAAGAGTCCGGCTCCCAGAAGCATGACCGTAACCGTCAGCAGGCATTGGATGCCGAAAGAAGGCATTTCCTTGCTTGATGCGAACACTTTGCGAAGGACGAGCCGGTTGTAATATCCGGCAGTCCAGTACAGGATGACCAGCAGGATGTAGGCATAAGGCATGAAGTTATAGTCCATGAATCCGGACAGGCCGGGCAGGGCAAGGATTATGCCGCACAGCAGCAGATACGCAATCAGTTTTTTGTTGTTGAGCAGCTTGTTCTTGCGTGCGATAAAATAGGCTGCGATTCCGAAAATCACGGTCAGCAGCGGCATCAGCAGGTACGATGAAATGAGATGTTGGGTAACTGGGTTCATAAGTATGGTATTTATGCTTTATTGTATTCTATGAATATCCGGTAATTGAATGTGTCCGGCGAACAGGCCGAGAGTTTGGTACGCAGGTTGTCTTTTATCTGTTTTTCCTGCGAAGGCTCATCCAGTTTCGTTCCAAGAATCAGATGGACTTCTTTGGTTCGGATCAGTCCTTCGTGCGGCATCGGGCTGATTTCCACCCCGTTCCGGATTTCTGTCCGCACCAGCAGTTCGCCGAGTTCTTTTTTGCAGAAACTGGCTATGTCGTTCTGTGTCAGGACACGGCCGTGCGAAATGAAGGCGTATTTGTAGATGTCAATCCGTTCTCTGTTTTGGGGGGCTTGTTTCCCACCGTAGGTGGTACTGACCAGAGCCAGTGTCTTCGGGTCCAGGTAAGTGGTGGCATTGGGGGACAGGTTTACGCCTGCCTGTATCCGGTTTCCTACCTCACAGTTGGTTGTCCAGTATTTGACGGTAATCTGCCCCTTGCCGGACAGTTCGTCAATCATAAGATAATAAGGTGTTTCCCTGAACTCGTTCATGTTGTCCGCTGTCTGTTTCATTTGCGCCATCAGTTGCTCCATCTGGATGGTAAGTGCCTGTAGCTTGATGCTTGATACGGCATTGAAGGCATGGGTCTCGTCATCCAGCAGGTCGGACAGATAGCCGAGCAGCTCCTTGGCGGAACGGGAGTCGAAACGCTCGCATCCTCCTTTGCGGATGGAGTAGGTTCCATAGCTTTCCGTGGAATCCTTTGCGGGATAGAGGAGTTCATGGTAGTTCTTTCCGTCAGAGTCCTTCACGCTGTGTACGGACAGAAGGGATTCGTAGCTGCCCGTGCGCAAGGGTATCACCCTGAAAGTTTCCTCAAGGGTGGTCGTCTGTTCGTGAAGCGTCTTGTTCTCTACAGGCACGATGTTGATGCCGGCATGAAGTTCTTCAAGGACTTCCGCTGTGAAATGGGCGGGGAACTGTATTTTCACCCATACCAGCTTGTCCTGCATCTTCTCCAGAACGGCCTCTTTGAAACAGGACCGCAGGGTGTCCGGAAGGTTTTTCCTGCAGGAACCGTCGAGTGGAAAGGACTGCGATACCTTCAGAAAATGTTTGCTGTAAATATCCATGACTTCCTTGTCTATGACGGACATCACGTCATAGTCTTGGAAAAAGGCACGGGTTGGTTCTTTCTGTATGGTTGTCTTTTCATGGATTCCCCCTTCCATCACGACTGTTTTCCCTTCTACGGACCATTCCGTACAGGGGAGCAGGAGCAGATATTCATAGCTTTCCGTAAGGTTGGGAAAATCCAGATAGAAGGAAAAGTCTTCAAGGTCGGAAATGGATTCATCCACCGCCATTCCTAACCAGACGGTACGCGGAGGCATCCTTGTTTCTGCACGGGCAATCATGGTCTTCTCCAAGGTAGGGGCTATCCGGTAGAGAAGGTCGTCGCAGACCATATATTTCACGTCGGCTTTGTGCAGCAGGGTATCGCAGGCGGGATAAAACGATACACTTCCGGTCGATAGCTTCCGGGTAAGCGAGTCGCTCTCGTAATACATGCCCGATTCCCGGGTTATCAGGTAACACGGTTCTATGGGATAGGCGTGTACGATGCCGTGTGCGGGAAAGGGTGAGGTAAGGATGTCCGGAGTAAGGATTCGGGCGGTCTTTTCCAGCAGCCTTGTCTCGATGGCGGTAAAATCCTCTCCCAGCATATATATCTCGTTGGACAATGCTTCCAGCAGGAGCTTGACAACCGGGTCGAAGTTTTCCGCCTTTTTTATTCCCCAGAAAGCCGCAGCGTATTTCAGCATACGGTTTCTGATTTGCTCTTTATTGTATTTTTCTGTACTCATAATCCTTTCATCGGGTTGAAATCGGTCCTAAATAGATTACATAATAGAAACACCGTTTTTCTCCGGTATGTACCAGGGTTCCATATACATATACTTGTACACGTTTCTTTACGGCGGGAGCGTCAAATACATTGTCCTGTCGGGTGGTGTCATCAATGATGACACGTACATTTACACCCGTAAGCCGCTTCTCGTGCCGAGTAATTGCCTTGGTTATATATTCCGAGAATTGTCCTTCCCAACGGGTGTGTGAAACAATGCTTTCAAAGTCGAGAAAAAAGATCTCACAGCCGAACTCCTTGTCAAAGGCATGTTCGCCGGGAGCCGTACTGATCAGCAGTTCGATAAACTGATCGATGGACTCGATTTCCGAGCAGGATGCAAGACGGCTGTTTTCCACATCCTCGCTGAGCAAGGCTTCAAAATCCAGGGGCAATTTGCAAAACTTTGTTTCCATACTTGTCAGTGCCATTCGTTTTCAAATTCTTCGTCTATGAACTTCAGTGTTCTTGCGGCAAACAGAAGGACGATGCTGCTGGAATTGGATATACGGTCAACCTTGCGTTGCAGACGGATGCAGTTCCCATCCACAAAGCGCAAGGCAAATGCCGCTTGTTGGTCGGGTTGCTCCTTCTGGTAGATCCGTATTTCGCCGTCTTCATGGGAGTGGCTGTATGCGGCCCATCTCAACAGCTCGTCACCCGGCATACCGATAAGGGTACAGGTAATGAATCCGCCGTATGCCTCACCTTCAGGCAATCCGTCACGGTCTGTATTCCGCTTGAATTGCAGGTCGAACTCTTCAATGCTGTATGCCTCATGGCAGACGGACAGCCGCATCACGTAGCGGTCATCCGGCATTGAGGATTTTTTGTTTTTGAACAATGAAGTGAACCAGTTCATGATTATAAGTTTAAGTGACACGAATCGCCGGTCTCCATTTCCCGGAAGTGGATGAATAGTGATATACGGCTCTCTTTGGTTGTTGAATGTACGTTGAACTCAAGGCATTTTGCTCCCTTGAAACGGATGATCTCTTTGGGAGTACCGGGCAGGCCGGAAGTGTTCATCACCTCTCCGTCCTTCAGGATTCTTGAATTGAACATCCATTCCAAGAGTTCCTCTGTAGGAAATCCGGCAATGCTTACCCGTATTTTACCGCCGTAGGTCTTTCCGGTTACCTTTCCGTTAGAAGTGGTTTCTTTCCGGAAGTCATACTCGTAGCCTAGCAGGTCGTATGCCTGCACTTCCTCATGCTCCGAGGGTTCGGCGGTCCAGAACTTGATATACGATTGTGCACTCATATCCTTATGTTTTTTTATTCTTCTTCACTCATCAGATTGGTTTGCAGCATGGTTGTCAGAGTCCGTTCCTCGTTCATGCGTGATTCAACGAACAGTACGGTGTCCTGACTGTCCAAATGCTTGCGCACGTAGGTTCGCAGGTAGGCTTTGAATGCCTGTACCTTTGTCCGATATTCCTCTAAAGGGAGGGCGAATATACCTTGTTCTCCCACACGTTCTAATCCATATTTCTCCAGTTCTTCTTCAAAAGACTTTTCTAATTGACCATTAGCTATGATATAAATCACTAATACTTTATATTGTCTCATAATAATCTATTTAAATATTAACGATATATTGAATAAGGTTTAGAAAATTGATATTCAGAGTCTTTAAATTCTCGTCTTATATGAAATTTAATCTTATTAGCAACTAATCATAATCCAAACCAATATACACTGCATTGTCAAAGAGAATAAAAATATTCCATAATATAGTGTATATTTTTTATCCGTATTAAACTTCACAAAAAAAAACTCGTACTTATTTTTTTTAAACAAAAACAAATAGTTCGTAATATAT
>DXOJ01000356.1 GCA_019412865.1 Bacteroides sp.
TTATATGATAGATTACGATTATGACAAAGAGTACGATGGGAACTAAACTTCCCCGCAAGTTGATTTCGAAAATGCAGATTGTAGGTGAACAAATAAAATTGGCTCGTTTGAGACGGAATTTGAGTATTGCGCAGGTAGCAGAACGCGCTACTTGTTCGGAACTTACGGTCTCACGGGTGGAAAAGGGATTGCCTACTGTTTCTATTGGTATTTATTTGAGAGTACTCTATGCTTTGCAGCTGGATGGTGATATTCTTTTATTGGCAAAAGAGGATAAAATGGGCAAAGCATTGCAGGACTTGAGCTTGAAGCAACGGGAGAGAGCGTCTAAAAAGAAAACTAGTCAATGAAAAAGATAGAAGTATATGCCGATTTTGATTGGCTGAAAGATATAGAATTGATTGGTGAATTGAGCTATGAAGTGCTTCGTGGTTCAGAAACGTATGGATTTCAGTTTAGTAATGATTGGCTGAAAAAATATGGGGACTTGTTTTTAAGTGAAGATTTGAATAACTATCCTGGAATACAATATACCCAACAAGGCAAAGGTATCTTTGGATGTTTTTCTGATGCTTTACCCGATCGCTGGGGACGAGCTTTACTGAACAGACGTGAGCAGTTGTTGGCAGCAGAAGAAAAACGTGCTGTACGTCGACTGACTTCATTTGATTATCTAGTGGGCATTGATGACTTTTCTCGGATGGGTGGTTTTCGTTTTAAAGAGAATCCTAACGGTGATTTTATCAATATCAGTAATAAATTGCGAATACCTCCACTTACGGCTGTCCGGGAACTGATGTATGCCAGTCAGGAGATTGAGAAAAGTGAAGAACAGAATCTTTTGCCAGATAAAAAATGGCTGATTCAGCTAATTCAACCCGGTACCTCTCTTGGAGGTGCACGGCCAAAAGCGAGTGTGACTGATGAACAGGAAATATTGTATATCGCTAAATTTCCATCCCGGAAAGATGATTATGATGTCGGTCTATGGGAACATTTTTGTCATCTTCTGGCAGCGAAAGCTGGAATCAGGGTAGCTTCAACCGGAGTACTTGCTACAGAAAGTAAATATCATACCTTTTTATCCAAGCGGTTTGATCGGAGAGATGATGGAAAGCGCATTCATTTTGCTTCCGCTATGACTCTGCTTGGATTGATGGATGGAGCTAATGCTGGTACAGGGAATGGTTATCTGGATATTGTTGACTTTATGATACAGGGTTGTACGAATGTAGAAGTTAATCTTCAAGAGCTTTATCGTAGAGTAGCATTCAATATCTGTGTGGGTAATACGGATGATCATTTTCGTAATCATGGCTTTCTATTAACTCCCAAAGGGTGGACTCTTTCTCCGGCGTATGATATGAACCCGACTTTGAATGAACAGCAAAGTTTGCTAATCTCCAGTTCTTCTTGTGAGTCGGATTTGACGATTTTGTTGGATGCTTGTGAGGATTATATGCTTAGCAAAGACATGGCTGTAAAAATAATTTCCGAAGTAGTTGACACTATGAAAGGTTGGCGTCAATTGGCTATGAGGCTCCAAATTTCGAAGCGTGAGATAGATTTATTTGCCCACCGTTTTGATAGATACAGTTCCTTTGTTTTCTCTGCTGTTTGAATGGGCTGTAGTGTTATCAGGACAATAAAATTCAACCTCCTTTTCCCTGATGGTAAATTCTACTCTCGCTCCATTAATGAGCGGCAGGTTATGAGTCACGTGTCCTACCGGAAAATTGAAATAGACCGGATGATCTCTTCTGCGATAATACACGAAAAAAAATGATGCCGGATATGTTTCCTCATTAAAACAGGATTGTGTAAACTTTAAAACGATTCGAATAACCGGCTTTTTTTAATACAATATTCTGTCTTTGATTTTCACTAAACATTTATACCTCTCTCTTGTTATTTTCCGAAAAGTATTTGTACCTTTGTCATTGGAACGTAGTATGCCTTTGTGGTATGCGATTGTGCGTTTCCTCGGTGAACAGGAAATCGTAGCGGATTTTTTTTTCAGACACCGGGAGACGCCTGTACTTCTATGACTTCTCATAGGGTACGGGCTGTCTGCCCGTGTCTGAAAGGTAGCCGCTACTACCTCCTGTTTGCGGGATTGTGGCAGCTCCGTACTCTTTTATAATAAAAGGTACGGAACTAGTTGATATTATTAATCTAGTTCCGTTTTTTTATGTCAAATTGGCTCACAACAAAACAGATGTCTGAAAGACGCGACATTCAAGAAGCTATTCTAAAGAATTGGGCAAATCTTGGATACATTACGAGTTCCCGAATCGACGATCAGTTGTTTTTGGATGATGAGAGTTTGGATGCTTATCTGGAAGCTCACAAAAGACTTGGTTTAGAAGCAGGTTACCTTTCTAAAATCGTAGAAGAAAAGAAACTGGAACGGGACTTTATCATTTCCAAATACGATGATCTACTATATGTATTGAGAACACAGAGGACTTGTAAACCGCTATATGAAATAATCATTCGTGAACTGTCAGCATTGATTCTTCACCCTGTTACCCGCGATATCTTCTATTCAATTTCTACAGGAGAATCAGTAGCGAAAGTGGCTGATCGGCATCGAATTACCTATGGGAAGACATTGCAAATGTATAACTCTATACTTAAAGGGTTGAAACTGAAAAAAGATATATTGGCTACTTATCGAAAGCGTGCTATCGATGCTCGTTTTTTATCTTTGGCAGACAATAATAAGAATATAAATGTTGGGCAGGAGGAGTGGATACTTCAATTGCCTGTTTGTAAAGTAGCTGATACTCGGTTGGCTAATGTCTTGTATAATCAAGATGTTCGAACAGTAAAAGATTTATTGGAAATCGTATCGGGAAGAGGGTGGAAAAGTCTGTTGAGAATAGAAGGAGTAGGAAAAACTTCTTACTATCATTTATTATCCAAACTTCAGATGATAGGTGTTGTGGATGAAAGTCTGGATCGGATTCTTGCCGGATGCTCTAATGGTAGTTCGATAATAAATGACGGGTAGGACATGATTATGGAAAGAGAGATGATATAAAGAGGTTATTTTAAAGGAAAGATAGAGATTTCAACTTCTAAAATAGCCTCCTTATATTATATATGTATGAACATACGGTCTATCTCTCTGCCTCTATTGTATAAGTAAAGCTGTCTGCCCGATAATATCCGACGTTGTATTCAATAGGTACTCCGTTCACATCATAAACAAATCTTCTCCTTATTAATATAGGGTCATTGGATTTTATCTCCAGTTTCTCTGCAATAAATTCCCCTGCAAGTCTGGCTGAAATCTCCTCCTTGCTGGTCTTTACCACTATATTATATTGGGTTTCCAGCATTTCGTATAATGGACGTGTATAATCTTCCTCTCCTGTCAGTGGAATATTGGGGTTGAAATAAGAGATGAAGTAAACAAACGGATATTCTTTTTTTCCTCTGACACGCTCCATCACTACGCAGCGAGTGTCGGGACTGGAACCTAAATCAAAGAACGTACCGATTTCTTCGGTTGCACGCTTTAAACTGATATGTAGCTCGAAATTGCGAATCTCGATACCTAACATCTTCATTTCCTGTGAGAAACTAAGCCAGTTCTTTACTCCGCCTACGATACCTTTCTTTACTACCTTCGTTCCGTAGCCTTTCTTGCGTACCAAAAGCCCCTCAAACACGAGCTTGTTGATAGCTTGTCTCAATGTGTTCCTTGAAATATGCAATTGTTCAGACAATTCGACCTCGTTGGGAAATAGCTTCCCGTTTTTGTACTCTTCAGATTCTATGAGTCTTCTTAGTATCTCTTCTGCCTGAATATGAAGCGGTTTATCACTATTATGATCTAATTTCATATCTATCCTGATTGGTTTATTTTCAGCAAATATAAGA
>DXOJ01000357.1 GCA_019412865.1 Bacteroides sp.
ATAGATTTAAGTGAGAAGCGTATAGTAATTGCCGAAGCTTTGAGCAAGTTAGATAATGAGTTTATTGAAAAAATTACCCTTTTAATCGAGGAAAACCTTTCTTCAGAGAAGATTGATATTAACTATCTATCTGATAAAATGTGCATGAGCGGTTCCACTCTTTACCGAAAAATGAAAGCACTTACGGGACTCTCGACTAACGAATATATCCGAAAAGTGAAAATGGAGAATGCAGAACGTTTGCTGCTTGAAGGGAAGTTCAATATCTCTGAAATAGCCTATAAAGTAGGAATGAACAGTACGGGATATTTCCGTCAATGCTTTAAGGAAGAATTTGGGCTCTCTCCTTCAGATTACCTGAAGCAAATTAAACAATCTTGAGAAAGGGAGATGTATCAGAAGTAGAATCTGCCTTCATGTTGTTCTATTATTCAGAACGATAATGAAGAATCTCTTCTGATACCTCCCAATAGGAAATTCAGCGACCTGTAGGGGAGGTCATTTCCTTAATTCTTCAACCATCACTTTGAGCAATGATTTAGAATCATCCAGCGGCAAATCCGTGGCCAAATCCCAACTCATCATGCCTTTTAGTCCTTGCTCCATCGCATAACGGGTCTTAGTACGGATATTGTCCTGTCCGTCAAACACATATTTCTCTCCCTTATATATTACTTCATTTTGTGCAGGCTCAGTAATCAATCCCTCTTGTACAAAACTGAAATAAGCCTCTGTCTTCTTTGAATTATCCTTTGTCACACCATAGAAAGGAACTCCCGCTACCAGTTTCTCTTTGGGAATACCATACTTCAATACCATCTGAATATCCGAATCATATTTCTCTACCGGAAAACGAACCGGCGAAGGACCGTAGCATTGAAGTGAAATAAAATCAACTGCATCAATAGCTTTCCTGCTAATTTTATAGCAAACAGGATGCAGAGAAACACTGAAAATATACTTATCGCCCAACACCTCCCTCATCTTCACGATAGCCAGACTATAATTTTCATACTCTTTCTCATTCTCCGCCCATTCAAAGTCAAGGTCAATGCCATCCAATTTATTCTTTTCCAGCACTTTCTTTATGTTTCTTGCAAATGCCGTACGAGCAGTCTCATCAGCCACCATTGCCTTCCATTCACCACTGGAAGCTCCTAAACGTATTTTCGCTTTTGTTCCTTTTACTTTTGCACGAACCGATTTAATCAATCCTTCCCAAGTTGTCACCCCCTTTCCCTGAAATGCACGTGGGTTCTCGAATGAAAGCGATCCATCTTTATCAGGATGAACATTCAAGAAAATAAGGTCGTCACTCGCCCGCAGACTTTCAGTAGAAATACGTCCGCGATTGTAGAAATTACCCCGCACATAAGAACTCACCATATAGTTTTGTTGTGCAAATAACGATAACCCTACAAACAAAAAAAAGAAGAATACAATTTTTCTTAGCATTAGCATAATGATTGATAATTAATGAATTTAGATCACAAAAATACGCATGACAAATAGAAATAGATGTTCAATAATTACTATAATACTTCCAAAAATCAACATAAAGCCTTCTATCACAAGCATAAAAAACAGAAAAGTCTTGAAAAAGAACCAGAAAACCAACCGAAAAACGAACAACATCCCAATATTCTCTTTATTCTTAACGATGGCCATACGTCATGAGGATTTATGCCGAAGTTCTGGCAGATTACGCCTAGAGCCTAACCATGACCGATACGTGAAAAATTAAACGCACATAATGATGTAAGTAATGAAAGAAAGAATTCCATTTTCCGCAAAAAAATTATATCTTTGTTCCCCGTAAATAACAATTCACGAATAACTTCATGCAAGGAGATTCATTTTGCATACAATATACCAACTGTACAGGATGTCCCAAAGCTGTTGAGAATATCCTTATATACAGAAACTTACCCAAAGGGGAACATATCCCCAAGGATAAGTGTACGCAGAATTGTATGCTTTTCATGATAAAGGGTGAGTTACTTATCAATAGTGAGGAGTATCCCGGAAATAGACTGCGTGAAAGACAGTTTATCCTGCAAGCTATTGGTTCCAAGGTCGAAATACTAGCATTGACAGATGTTGAATACGTTGTCTACTGGTTCAACGAGCTGCCTCTGCTCTGCGAAGACCGGTACAAGGAAATGATGGAACACACAGAGGTCCCGGTGACCTACACTCCACTGATTATGAGTGAAAGGTTATACCACCTTGTCACCAGCATGCCCGAATTCCTCAACGAAGAAACTCCTTGCGGCAAGTATATCGACTTAAAATGTAAGGAACTTGTCTTCTTGATCACCAATTTCTATCCTCTGCCCCAGCTAAGTTCATTCTTCTATCCCATCAGCACTTATACGGAAAGTTTCCACTATTTCGTCATGCAGAATTACAGTAATGTAAAGAATGTGGAAGAATTTGCGCATCTGGGAGGATACACGACCACTACCTTCCGCCGCCTTTTCAAAAACTTGTATGGCATGCCCGTATATGAATGGATACTGGAAAAGAAACGGGAAGGAATACTGGAAGACCTGCAACACACCAAAATGCGAATCACTGAAATCTGCAACAAATACGGATTCGACTCCCTGTCTCACTTCGCCCACTTCTGCAAAAACTCTTTTGGCGATACCCCACGCGCTTTACGCAAGAAAGCAGCCAGTGGTGAGAAAATCGGAAAGATACAATAAATAGTCCCATAATACCAATATGCCAATCAGTTGCACCATGCGTGCATACTGGCTGGCATATTGACACATTAGCACATTGATTCATTATTAAAGAATTATTTCTTTAATTCCTTGCTCAATCAATCTATTTCCCCTATTTTTGCAGTCCGTAAGAGGTGTAAAACGTCGAAATTTTAGTTCTAACAATTAAATAATTTAAATTC
>DXOJ01000358.1 GCA_019412865.1 Bacteroides sp.
CAGTTTTTCATTAATACAGCTCATGATATACGTACTCCGTTAACTTTGATAAAAGCACCTTTGGAGGAATTGCTGGAAGAAGAGAATCTTACCGACAACGGAATAACCCGTACGAACATTGCATTGAGGAATGTGGAAGTTCTTCTGCGGTTGGTCAGCAATCTGATTAATTTTGAACGAACGGATGTATATTCCTCTAAAATGAGTGTTTCCGAGTATGAGCTGAATACTTATATGAATGAAATATATGATACATTCTCTTCTTATGCAGCCATTAAGCGTATTGAATATACATACGAGAGTAATTTCAGCTATATGAATGTATCGTTTGATAAGGAGAAGATGGATTCTATTTTGAAGAATATAATATCGAACTCGCTAAAATATACTCCGGAAAGTGGAAAGGTCAGCATTTCTGTATCTGATACGAACGATTCATGGAAAGTGATTATCAAGGATACAGGTATAGGTATTCCTGCCAGTGAACAAAGTAAGTTGTTCAAGCTACATTTTCGTGCCAGCAATGCCATTAACTCCAAAGTGACAGGTAGTGGTATAGGATTAATGCTGGTAGGAAAACTGGTCAGCCTTCATGGTGGTAAGATTAGTGTAGAGAGTGTTGAACATCAAGGTACGACAATCAAAATTGTCTTTCCGAAAAGCAATAAAAACTTTCAAAATACCGGGGAGGAAACGCACTCTAAATTTGAAGCGTTGGCTCTTGTACTTCCCGCTCCGAATGTACCTGCAAATACAACAGTCACTGTAAATAATCCAAATTCACGACGAATTCTGGTTGTAGAAGACAATGATGAGTTACGCTCTTATCTGGTCAGTTCATTATCTTCCATCTATAATGTGCAAGCTTGCGCCAATGGAAAGGAAGCATTGATTATTATAAAAGAATTTTGGCCGGAACTGGTACTTTCTGATATTATGATGCCGGAGATGGGAGGAGACGAACTGTGTGTCGCTAATAAAAGCGATATTGAGACTTCACATATTCCTGTATTGTTGCTCACAGCTTTAGGAGATGAAAATAATATTCTTGACGGTCTGTCCATTGGTGCGGACGAATACCTCATCAAACCTTTCAGCGTGAAAATTCTGCGGGCAAATATTGCTAACTTACTGGCAAACCGGGAACTGTTGCGCATGAGATATGCCAATCTGGATATAGAAAAAACGATGGTTCCATCTGCAAACGGCACTAACAGCCTTGATTGGAAGTTTATATCAAATGCTAAGAAAATCGTGGATGAGAATATAAACAACCCTGAATTTTCCGTTGATGTGCTCTGTGAATCAAGTGGCATGAGCCGTACCAGTTTCTATTGTAAATTGAAAGCATTGACGGGACAGTCTCCGACAGAGTTTATTCGGGTGATGCGTTTGAAACGTGCTACCGAATTACTGAAAGAGGGTAGATATGCTATTAATGAGATTTCAGACATGGTTGGATTTTCTGAAACTAAATATTTCCGGGAAGTATTCAAAAAATACTATAAGATGAGTCCGAGCAGGTATGCTAAAGAAGGAGGTAATCCCGCTGCTAGTGATCTGGAAGATGACGACGAAGAAGATTGATAAATAAAAAGCGAATAGATACGTTGTATTAAAAAAAGTTCTCCTCTGTTATGGGTATCTATAACAGAGGAGAACTTTCTTTTTCAAGGCTTATAACTCTTTTCAGGGAAAAGCGGTTATTGATAAGGAAGTTATTTGCGAATCAAATATCTAATGAATAAATAACCTCCGAATACTTGCAGGCACATTCCGGGAATTCCAATGCGGAAATCCTGAACGGCATTGTAGAAATTACCTATATACATCCACTCTCCCAATGTCCCCACAGCTTGATAGGTAAGTACCACGCCAACCAATACCGGGATGGAGATACGTCCGAAACGTTGTGCGGCCCAACCGGCAGCAATGGCGAGCAATACGGACTTTAATAAAATAGCAGGCAGCACCGCCGGCATCGGCATACCAAAAAGTAAGGAGTTGATAATAGGGGAAAGAACAGCAGTCAGCAGACCGACTTTCCATCCGTACTTATAAGCTCCGATCAGTGTGAAGAAATAGATAGGCAGCCAGGTTATTCCTCCTTGCGGTATGAGATGAAAAAATTGGGGAAAAAGGATATTGCCAACGATGAATAACGAGGCTGCCAGATAAGTTCTCACATTGCCGTAATTCAGCGAATAGAGTTTTACAGTAGTTGATTCCATATCATTTTATTATTTAAAAGTTCAAATTAATACCACCCATAAACGTAGCTTTGGGCATGGGATAACCTGCATTTATTTCATAACGCTGTGCCAGCAGGTTCTCTCCTTTTATGAAGAGGTTAGCGAAACGGCAGACACGATAATTCCCACGAAAATTCCATAAAACAAAATGATCCTGTTGCTCGCTACCCTTTACAACAGAAGTATAAAGTCCTTTCACATATTGTACTCCAGTCGATATACTCCAACGTCCGGAAGTATAGTCCGCCCCTGCATACAATTTATGTTCGGGAGCAGCAAGAACGGGATTCTCCATGTGCAACCAGCTATAATTAGCGTTCACATTCCAGTGTGAATTGATGTGGTAGCCTATATTCGTTTCAACTCCCCAATTCTCTATCTCTCCGGAATTGATATTCAATGGAGGAAAGAGTCCGTTTGACATAATCAGATTGTCGCCATTGATATAGTAAAGGCTGACTCCGTAGGACAATGCCTCTTTCAGCAGACGTTGTGAATAGGAAAGTTCATAGTTGATTAGTTTTTCCGGTTTCAGTTCCGGGTTGGCAGGAGAAAACATATACATCTCACGAATGGTTGGATTACGGTATCCTTTGCTGACCATTGCTTTAAGTTCTGCATTCTTAGGTAAATGAAAAGCCAGTCCACCTTGTGGAATCCATTCTGTACCTACGTGTGAATGGTGGTCTACACGAATACCTGCGTCCAGTGAGAACCAACTGCTGATATCCTGACGGAAATCAACGTATCCGGCAAACTCATCCATTTGCTTGTCTACTCCCGGAGTATGTTCACCCGTAGCCAGTACTTTGTTCCATGATTCACCTCCGAAGTGTTGATAATCAAATCCTACGGTCAAACGATTACCGGTAAAGAAAGTGGCACTCTGATACCATGATACACCCAGCATTTTGTCTTTAGAGTTGAAATGTGATTTTTGCGGTTCTTTTCCTATCTGATAGCCATCATTGATTTTATGCCGTCCCCAGTTATAGAAAAAGCTCAAACCTCCTGAAGTCTTTTCATAATGATTTTCCAAAGCAAACGATGTCATTCCACGAGTGATACGGGAATCGTTGTCAATCAGTGGTACTTGGATAGTCCCCGGATTGGAAGCATTAAAATGGGTTACATTCACATCTCCCCATACTTTCCAGAAAGAACTGATATCATAACCTAACTTTGCGTATCCACCATATTGCTCGAATCCCATATCGGGACGATGTCCATCTGTACGATTATATGATTCGGTTACGACGCTACTGAAACGTCCCTTCTTGACACGGTTGGAAAATTCAGTCTGCAACGTGTTATATGAACCGTACCCAACTTGCATATTCGTCTTCACACCTTCTTCCTGTTGCCGACGGGTAACAATATTAATCACACCACCCATGGCATTCGAACCATAAAGTACAGATGCAGGACCTCGTAAAACTTCCACTTTCTCTGCCATCATAGATTGATAAGCATCCGCTATCGGATGTCCCATCAAACCCATGTACTGGGGATGACCGTCAATCAGTACCAATAATCCCGCTGTCGGACTACCACCGATACCACGCAAGCTCATGCCACCTGCAGCTCCTGTAGATACGCCATATCCCATGATGCCACGACTGGTAGTGAATAATCCCGGTACCTGCTCCGTTAACAACGGCAAAAGAGAAGGCTCATATCTTTTCTCAATTTGTTGCCTGCCGACTACGGAAATGGTCATCGGAAGATGACGCACATCGGTTTCATTACGTGTTCCGGTGACTACGACTTCATCAATCATATAATTTCTTCCGGCCTGTATGCTATCCTTTTTAGTCTGTGCCATTCCCGAGATGGAAAGCAAGCTACCGAACAGGAATAAACAAGCTGTATTTCTTTTCATACTTTATTTCGTGTTTCAAGTTTCTTCTTTTTACTTCTTATTTCTGATCTTTTCCAGAAAATCGCGGATCAGTGGTAATATTTCTTCTGCTGATTCCACTTCGCTGCACATTGTCTCTACAGGACATCCTCCTGTATGGTTACGGTTCCAGATAAAAGGTACTTTCTCTGTAAAACCAACTTTTATATCTGATTTCTGAAGCAACTCCAGAGCTTTGGTACTGATAATATCAGTATATAGCTCTTTGATACCTCCCAGAATCATCAGGGCGGCAGCTCCCTTTCCGACCACCTTATCAGCAATCGAAGCTCCTTTAAGAAACTCCGGTTCCTGGGTCAGTAAATCATAGATATCAGCCACACCGCGTTGAGTGAAAGTACGGATTTCTCCTTTGTTGGCAATAGTACAGGAATATCCTCCCGTATGTAGTAAATTGATTAATTCTTCCATCTTTTCTTTTATAAAGTACCTTGTTTCAATTGTTCTACGAACTGATCTATCCGATGCAGCTCTTTCGGAATATCAATGTTCTGCGGACAGTGTGCCACACACTGGTTACAACCGATGCAATGGCTTGCCTGACGAAGTTTGGGCACGCTACGGTCATATCCGACTAGAAAAGCACGCCGGGCTTTTGCATAATTCTCATCCTGCCCGTTCCTGGGGACATTCCCTTCATTGACGCAACGGTTGTAATGTAACAACACAGCAGGTATATCCAACCCATACGGACATGGCATACAATATTTGCAGTCGTTGCAAGGGATCGTTGGATATTTCAACATTAATTGTGCCGTTTCTTCGAGAAACTCTTTTTCTTCATCTGTCAACGGTTCCAAAGGAGAATAAGTGCGGAGATTATCTTGCAGATGCTCCATATAAGTCATGCCACTTAACACAGTCAGAATGTCCGGAAATGAACCGGCAAAACGGAAAGCCCAGGAAGCGACACTGCTTTCCGGACGGCGTTGTTTGAGCCGTGCCACCAGGTTGTCATTCAATTTAGACAAACGACCTCCTAAAAGCGGTTCCATAATGATAGATGGAATTCCTCGTTTATGCAGTTCTCCATACAGATATTCAGCATCCGTATTCCGGGTATTGGTTTCTTTTGCATGTTTCCAGTCTACATAGTTCAATTGTATCTGTACGAAATCCCACTTGAATTCATCGTGCCGTGAAAGCAGATAGTCATACACTTCGATATCCCCATGATAGGAGAATCCCAAATTGCGGATACGTCCTGCCTCCCGTTCTTTCACCAGAAAGTCAAGCATTCCGTTATCCAGGTAGCGTCCTTTAAGGGCTTCCATTCCTCCCATGCCGATGCCGTGAAGCAGCATATAATCAATGTAATCTACCTGCAGGTCTGCAAACGATTTGTGGTACATCTTGAGCGATGCTTCACGAGACCATGTATCGGGAGAGAAATTGGATAACTTGGTGGCGATATAATATTTGTCACGGGGATGACGGCTCAATGCAATACCCGTTGCCTTTTCGGAAAAGCCCTGTACGTATGCCGGAGATGTATCGAAATAGTTTACTCCGTGAGCGATTGCATAATCAATCAGTCCATTCACGGCATCCTGGTCGATTACTTCACCATTACCGTTGGGAGCAGGTTTGAGAGGCCAACGCATACAACCATATCCCAAGAGTGAAACACGGTCACCGGTAGTCGGAGACGTGCGGTAAGTCATTTTATCGGTAGGCACCTCTCCTTCTCCTGTTGCGCTGCTTGAAGAGGAAGTACCTTTTGAAGAGCATCCGTATAATAGCCCTGTCGACGTGGCTGCACTAATACCTACAATCTTAATGAAATCTCTTCTATTTATATCTTTCTTATTTTTATCTTCCATAATCTTATACTGATTTAGATCAAATAATTCTATGCATCTGATGTCCTGTCACATAAATAGCGCTGAAAGGACGGGACGGACAAAGGTTCTCACACGCCCCACAACCGATACATTTTTCTACATTTACTACCGGAATCTTTGGAGAATCTGTTTTTTCAGGATCGGAAGCCACCATCTGTATGGCACCTGTCGGGCAATGGCGGGCACAGTTGCCACACTCCATTCCATCCGTCAAAGGCACACAGTTCTCTTTAATCCATACGGCATGTCCGATCTGAATAGCTGATTTCTCGGCAAGACTGGTGAGATGAATAGCGCCGGCGGGACAAACTTCCGAACATTTAGTACATTCGGGACGGCAATACCCACGTTCGTATGACATTTCCGGTTGCATCAATGTCAATAGGTTGTCTGACGGACGCAATACCTGATTGGGACAAACAGAGACACATAATTGGCAGGCTGTGCAATGTTGAGTGAAATTGCGTGCGCTTAATGCACCGGGAGGATAGATAGGATTTTCTCTTTGGGGAATCTTTTTATCTTCGATAGTAGCCAATCCTCCGTCTACTTTCTTCTCTTGTGCTTTCAGTACAGAAGTTGTTGCAAAAATGGCCGATGCTGAAAGGAAGCTACGACGGGCGTTGTCTACCTGTTCAGTAGTGACAGACTTTGCTTTCGAATCTTCGCTCGTAGCTGTTTCGTTCTTAGGTTTCCGTCTTGTGTATGTAATGGCTCCATGCTTACACTTTCCGATACAATCCATACAAGTCACACAACGGCTATAATCTATTTCATGGGCTTTCGGATTAATACACGATGCTTTGCAATTGCGGGCACACAAACCGCAACTATTGCATTTGGAAGTATTAATTACCGGTTTGAATATCGCATATTTGGATATAAACCCTAATACAGTACCTACGGGGCAGATCGTATTACAATAGGTTCGTCCGTTGCGCCACGCCAGAATGAAAAGAACAACAAGGGTGGCAATGGCAATCAACATCGTCGAAAGACTCTTCATCCATACATCTACCTCATAAAAAGCATAACTATCCATTCGTTCGGCGAAATACGCCAACAGGTTGTTTCCCCATTGCCAGACTGGTGCAAAAAGACTGGAAGCTATCCGGCCATAAGCACTATACGGTGCCAGCAAGATAGCCAAAGAGTTCAATCCTGCAACCATCATGATAATGAATACTCCTAAAACGCCATACCGAAACCATTTCATTGCTGGTGAATAACGGAACCGGTTTTTCTTTTGTTTGCCGGACACCCACGAAACAATGTCCTGAAACACTCCCAACGGACAAATAACAGAGCAGTAGATACGTCCGAACAGGAATGTAAGTACAACTAAAAACAATACGACACCTATGTTCAAGGCTAATAAAGCCGGCAGAAATTGAATTTTCGCCAACCATCCGAACCATGTGTGCAATGTACCCGTGAAGTCGAGGAACAGAAAGGTGATAAGCGTAAAGCACACAATGGCAGTTGTAAGTCTGATAGTACGCAGCATAAATTTATTAATTTTCAAATTATAGTAGTTATATCTCAATATCCGAAACGTTCCGTCCTAATATACGATATTCCATCAGAATTGATTTTTGTACTTTTTATCGCTGCAAATTTAATCAGATAGATTCGGTTATCAAGTATATATATTACCGAATGTTATACCAAAATTACAGATTCGTGATATTTGATTATAACGCTGCCTGTCAATACAGCGAATTGATATTGGCAGGCAGCGTTATAATGATTATCTTATTGTAGAACTATTTTAAAGGAGTAAGTTCCAAATATTCTCTCGACATATGTATCTGACCATATTCTCCCCATCGGTCATAAACGGCAAACTTTTTTGTAGTAAGTTCTTCTATATCCCAATAGTGGTCATCGCCGAAGTATATCGTTTTGGAACTCGGATCATAGAAACTCCATCGTCCGGTGATACTGTTTTCATTCACTTTCCCATCAGTGTCAATACTTATAAACTTTCTTATATACGTGCCGTTTTTCTCCAATTTATATACGGTATAGTGTGTATTGCCTTCATCATCGACTATTTTCTCACTCGCCCATGTATTATCACATATCAAGGATATGGTATCTTCTTCTCCATTAGAATAATATCCCGTTTTCTCAACGCAACTGGATGCAAGAATCAGAGTTACAAAAACGATAAAAATAGATTTCTTCATTAGTGTAGGAAATTAAGGTTCGCGATATGAGCATCTCCATTTGTGTTTATCACTTCAAAATTCCAGTCTACATCATTTCCTTGATTGGCAGACCACTCAAAACTGGGATTGATATGAAAACCTACACCACAAAATAATACACTGGCCAATTCTTTATTACCATTATATCCCACTCTACAAGTGACAAGAAATGCCCACGCGGCATTTTTATAAGATTGGGGATATAATTCTATTACTGTTTCTATGTAATCGCTCGAATTGATATAAAACTGTTCCTTATAATCCGTTATGTTGCATGTTGCTATTAAAGAACGGCTCATACGGTCATCGGATAGTTTTCTCTTCAAGTGGACAGGTGAGTTACCTTTTGTCTGACTGATATAAATTTCACTTTCAGTAATCATAACAATGTAATCTACTCCATGAGAAGATGACAATTGACCGGACAGACTGTTTATCTGACTAATGCTCTGCTTGAAACTGTTAAGATTAACAGGATTTACAGCGTTAAATTCTTCCGCATCTGTATTCGTTAAATAAGAAAGTGCAGTACTTTTTTTGTTTGGGTTGACATAATACTCATGAGTAGTCTTGTTAATATCCACAAAATCATTTAAAACTGCAATATCCTGTTGATAATTCCGGCTGGCTGGTAC
>DXOJ01000359.1 GCA_019412865.1 Bacteroides sp.
ATTATTGACTCTGTCATCTTACAACTATCATTTATCAACTATCTTCTTCAACTATCAACTATCATTTATCAACTATCAACTAAAAAATGGATTACCCGCAACAACATATCAAGCCTTACGACGAAGAAGGGAAAAAGACCGAGCAAGTGGAACGTATGTTCGACAATATCGCACATGCCTACGACAAGTTGAACCATACCTTATCTTTAGGTATCGACCGCAGCTGGCGCAGAAAAGCTATTGCCTGGTTACGCCCTTTCCAACCGCAGCGCATGATGGATGTAGCGACCGGCACAGGGGATTTTGCTATCCTCGCCTGCCGCAAACTGCAACCTGCCGAACTGATCGGCACGGACATCTCGGAAGGTATGATGAATGTGGGACGTGAAAAAGTAAAAAAGGAAGGACTGTCGGATAAAATATCTTTTGCCCGAGAGGACTGTACTTCACTCTCTTTTGCCGACAATAATTTTGACGCTATCACTGTAGCTTTCGGTATCCGCAACTTCGAAGATCTCGACAAAGGGCTCTCCGAAATGTGCCGCGTACTGAAACCGGGCGGCCATCTTGTAATTCTGGAACTAACCACTCCGGACCGTTTCCCGATGAAACAACTGTTTTCCATCTACTCTAAAGTCGTCATTCCATTATTGGGCAAACTTCTCTCCAAAGACAACAGTGCCTACCGCTATCTGCCGGACACGATCAAAGTATTTCCTCAAGGGGAAGTTATGAAAGGAGTCATCGCACGAGCCGGATTTAGCGAAGTCAACTTCAAACGGCTGACTTTTGGCATTTGCACTCTTTATACCGCGACAAAATAGTACCAAATCATTATGAATGATTAATTTAATCCTGATTGCATTATGGAAAAATATGGTTTAATCGGCTACCCTCTGCGACATTCATTTTCTATCGGATACTTTAATGAGAAATTCAAATCCGAAGGTATCAATGCAGAGTATGTGAATTTCGAAATTCCCAGCATTAATAACTTCATGGAAGTTATCGAAGAGAATCCCAATTTATGCGGGCTTAATGTAACTATCCCCTACAAAGAACAAGTGATTCCTTTTTTGGATGAACTCGACCGTGATACCGCAAAGATAGGTGCAGTGAATGTCATTAAAATCATCCGCCAGCAGAAAGGAAAAGTCAAACTGGTTGGCTACAACTCCGACATCATCGGATTCACTCAATCCATTCAGCCTTTATTGCAGCCTCACCACCAAAAAGCTTTGATTCTGGGTACCGGCGGAGCTTCCAAAGCCGTCTACCATGGGCTGAAAAACTTGGGTATTGAAAGTATATTCGTATCACGAACCCACAAAGCCGATGATATGCTGACTTATGAGGAACTGACTCCCGAAATCATGGCAGAATACACAATCATCGTCAACTGTACTCCCGTAGGAATGTTTCCCAAGGTAGATTTCTGTCCTAATATTCCTTATGAGCTACTGACTCCAAACCATTTGCTCTACGATTTGTTATATAATCCTAATGTTACGCTGTTCATGAAAAAAGGAGAAGCACAAGGGGCTGTCGTTAAAAACGGTCTGGAAATGTTGCTGCTCCAGGCATTTGCCGCATGGGAGATATGGCATAAATAAGGATTAGAAAGAATTTTTATGAGGAGAAAAGTTGTATATAGCATCATTATTATCATGCTGGCATTGACCGGCTGCACCATCGGAGGAAGTTTTTATATGTTAAACTTTTCATTGACTCCGAATGCCAAGATTTTGTCTAAAGATGCCGACTCTTATCCCTTCATGTATAGAGACTACCCTTTCCTACGTCCATGGGTGGACAGCCTGAAACAAGTGGACGCACTGAAAGACACTTTCATCATCAATCCGCATGGAATACAACTTCATGCGTATTATGTTGCTGCTCCCCAGCCCACCAGTAAGACAGCAGTCATTGTACATGGATATACAGATAATGCTATCCGTATGTTTATGATTGGTTATCTATATAATCGAGATTTAGGATATAACATATTACTTCCCGACCTGCAACATCAGGGAGAAAGTGAAGGTCCGGCCATCCAGATGGGATGGAAAGACCGTTGGGACGTATTGCAATGGATGAACATTGCCAATGAAATTTTCGGAGACAGTACGCAAATGGTTGTACACGGCATTTCAATGGGAGGTGCGACAACCATGATGGTGTCCGGTGAGAAACAGAAGCCATTTGTTAAATGCTTTGTTGAGGATTGCGGCTACACCAGCGTATGGGACGAATTCTCACATGAACTTAAAGCCAGTTTCCACCTTCCTCCTTTTCCACTAATGTATACCACAAGCTGGCTCTGCGAAAAGAAATATGGATGGAATTTCAAAGAGGCATCCTCACTGAAACAAGTAGCTAAGTCACAACTTCCGATGCTGTTTATTCACGGGGATAAAGATACGTATGTACCAACCTGGATGGTATATTCGCTCTACGAAGCCAAACCGGAACCCAAAGAACTATGGATTGTGCCGGGAGCGGCTCATGCTGTTTCATACAAAGAGAATAAACAGGAGTACACCGACCGAGTCCGTGCATTCGTCGGGCGATACATTCATTAAACCTATTATAACAACGAGTTGTAGATTCATAACAGAAAAAGTTTCTATATTTGCATACATAAAATATTCGTTATGAAATCAATATTGACTTTTATACTAGCAACTATTCTTCTGTTCCCACTACAAGCTCAAGAGAAAGTATACACGGTGGACAACCTACCGAAAGTTCACCTGCAAAACAAAATGCAATATGTTTGCAACCCGGCCGGCATACTTTCACAGGCAGCTTGTGACAGTATAGACTCCATGCTTTATGCCTTGGAACAACAAACAGGAATTGAAACGGTAGTTGCCGTAGTTCCTTCAATCGGAGAAGAAGATTGTTTCAATTTCTGCCACCAGCTACTCAACCAATGGGGTGTTGGGAAGAAAGGCAAAAATAATGGATTGGTCATTTTGTTGGTTACAGATCAACGTTGTATCCAGTTTTATACCGGTTATGGACTGGAAGGAGTGCTCCCCGATGCGATCTGCAAAAGGATTCAAACCAAATATATGATTCCTTACCTGAAAGACGGAAATTGGAATGCAGGAATGGTGGCTGGTCTTAAAGCAACTTGCCAGCGTCTTGACGGTTCCATGGAAAACGATGCCCTCTCCGATTCGAACGACGGTGGCTCCTTTGATTTTGTTCTTGCCATCCTTTGCTTTATTGTCATCGGTGGAGGTCTTGCTTTCTTTTCTGCACGCAGGCAAAGCCGTTGCCCGAAATGCGGTAAACACCAATTGCAGAGAACAGGAAGTGTAATCGTATCCCGGATTAACGGAGTGAAAACTGAAGATGTCACCTATACATGTAGAAACTGCGGACATACCATCATACGTCGTCAACAAAGTTATGATAGCGACTACCATCACCGGGGAGGTGGCGGAGGCGGTCCATTTATCGGCGGCTTTGGCGGAGGTAGTTTAGGAGGCGGAGGCGGTTTCGGTGGAGGCAGCTTCGGCGGAGGAATGGGAGGCGGTGGTGGTGCCGGCTCACGTTTCTAAAGAAAATAAGAAAAAACAGATTATCAAATTCAATAAAAACAAGAAACATGAAGAAGTCAATTATTATCATCTTAGCCGTTGTGGCTATCCTTGTCATATGGGCAGTAAGTGTATATAACGGTCTGGTAACTATGGACGAGAATGTAAGTGGTCAATGGGCAAATGTAGAAACTCAATACCAACGCCGTGCCGACTTGATTCCTAATTTGGTAAATACCGTGAAAGGATATGCAACACATGAAAAGGAAACATTAGAGGGAGTTGTTGCCGCACGTAGCCAGGCAACTCAAATTAAAGTGGACGCCGCCGATCTGACACCGGAAAAGCTGGCGCAATATCAAAAGGCGCAAGGTGCTGTAACATCAGCACTGGGCAAGTTATTAGCTATTACCGAGAATTATCCCGACTTAAAAGCTAATCAAAACTTCCTGGAATTACAGGCTCAACTGGAAGGAACTGAAAACCGTATCAATGTAGCACGCAAAAATTTCAATGATGCTGCACAGGCTTATAACACCAATATCCGCCGTTTCCCTAAGAATATCTTTGCAGGAATGTTCGGCTTTGATAAGAAAGCATATTTTGAAGCAGAAGAAGGAAGCGAGAAGGCTCCGAAAGTAGAATTCTAAAAAAGATCAGATAAAGCCCTTACATATTAAGAGTTAAAATCACAGTTCTCATTACTATGATTTTAACTCTTAATTTTCTATTATTATTCTCCTTTTCAAGAGAATATTCTAAAGTAAAATAGTTAATGATTAACATTTGCCAGTACCTAGTTGGCTGTACCAAAAAAAAGCAGTACTTTTGCAGCCGTATACAATATAATTCTATAACTCATGAGTAATCAACGATACATGATGCGTGGAGTAAGCGCATCAAAAGAAGATGTGCACAACGCCATCAAGAACATCGACAAAGGAATCTTTCCGAAAGCATTCTGTAAAATTATTCCCGATATATTGGGAGGTGACCCGGAATATTGCAACATTATGCACGCCGATGGCGCCGGAACCAAATCATCTCTTGCTTATATGTACTGGAAAGAAACGGGTGATTTGTCCGTTTGGAAAGGTATCGCACAGGATGCATTGATTATGAATATCGACGACCTGCTTTGTGTAGGTGCCGTAGACAATATTCTTGTCTCTTCTACCATTGGACGTAATAAACTGTTGATTCCCGGAGAAGTAATTTCCGCCATCATCAATGGAACAGATGAATTGCTGGCCGAACTCCGTGAAATGGGGGTAGGTGTATACGCAACCGGTGGTGAAACAGCTGATGTCGGCGACTTGGTTCGTACAATCATCGTTGACTCTACCGTAACTTGTCGCATGAAACGTTCAGACGTTATCGACAATGCCAATATTCGTCCGGGTGACGTGATCGTCGGTCTGGCTTCTTACGGACAAGCTACTTACGAAAAAGAATACAATGGCGGTATGGGCAGCAATGGTTTGACAAGTGCCCGTCACGATGTATTCGGAAAATATCTTGCTGAAAAATATCCGGAAAGCTACGATGCTGCCGTTCCCGAAGAATTAGTTTACTCCGGCAAGTTAAAACTGACAGACAGTGTAGAAGATTCTCCGATTGATGCAGGTAAGTTGGTGCTCTCCCCTACTCGTACATACGCACCGGTAGTGAAGAAATTACTCGATGCACTGCGCCCGGAAATCCACGGAATGGTACACTGTTCCGGTGGTGCACAAACCAAAGTTTTACACTTTGTTGAAAATGTTCGTGTAGTAAAAGATAATCTTTTCCCCGTTCCTCCTTTATTCAAAACTATTCAAGAACAAAGCGGTACGGACTGGGCAGAAATGTACAAGGTATTCAATATGGGACATCGCCTCGAAGTCTACTTGTCACCGGAACATGCAGAAGAAGTAATTGCTATTTCCGAGTCATTCGGTATTCCGGCACAGATTGTAGGACGTGTTGAAGCATGTGAGCAAACAGAATTAATCATTAAGAGCGAATTCGGAGAATTTAGATACTAAAGAATGGCAGATAACAGTACCATATTAGAAAAATTAGACGGACTCGTAGCCCGTTTTGAAGAAATATCTACCCTTATCACAGACCCGGCAGTGATTGCCGATCAGAAACGTTACGTCAAGTTGACTAAAGAATATAAGGAATTAGACGACTTGATGAAAGCAAGGAAAGAATATATCCAATTACTGGGTAATATTGAAGAAGCTAAAAATATCCTTGCTAATGAATCGGACACCGAAATGCGCGAGATGGCAAAAGAAGAAATGGACAATAGTCAAGAGCGCCTTCCGGTATTGGAAGAAGAAATCAAACTGATGCTTGTCCCTGCCGATCCGCAAGACAGCAAGAACGCAATTCTTGAAATCCGTGGTGGTGCAGGAGGTGATGAAGCAGCTATCTTTGCCGGTGACCTCTTTCGTATGTATGCCAAATTCTGTGAAACCAAAGGTTGGAAGATGGAAGTCTCCAATGCAAACGAAGGGACAGCAGGAGGATTCAAAGAAGTTGTTTGTAGCGTCACGGGCGATAATGTATACGGAATCTTAAAATATGAATCGGGAGTACACCGCGTACAGCGTGTTCCTGCTACCGAAACACAAGGACGTGTTCATACTTCTGCCGCATCAGTGGCGGTACTTCCCGAAGCTGAAGAATTCGATGTAGTCATCAACGAAGGAGAAATCAAATGGGATACTTTCCGAAGTGGTGGTGCCGGTGGACAGAATGTAAATAAGGTAGAATCCGGAGTACGTCTGCGTTATATCTGGAAGAACCCGAATACAGGTATTGCCGAAGAAATACTCATTGAATGTACCGAAACACGTGACCAACCGAAAAATAAGGAACGTGCTTTGGCCCGTCTCCGTACGTTTATCTATGACAAGGAACATCAGAAATACATCGATGACATTGCCTCCAAACGTAAAACAATGGTATCGACCGGAGACCGTTCTGCTAAAATCCGCACCTACAACTATCCGCAGGGACGAATCACCGACCATCGCATCAATTACACGATTTATAATCTTGCTGCATTCATGGACGGGGATATTCAAGACTGCATCGACCACCTGATCGTAGCAGAAAACGCGGAACGCTTGAAAGAAAGCGAGCTTTAGAAAAATGAAGAGTTGATCGTTGAGAATGATTTCTTAGAAATAGTCAATAGTAAATTGTATAATAGTAAATAACAAGATGGATAAGCAACAATTATTTGAAAACATAAAGCGCAAAAAATCATTCCTCTGTGTAGGACTTGATACTGACATCAAGAAAATCCCGGAGCATCTGTTGAAAGAAGAAGATCCGATCTTTGCATTCAACAAAGCCATCATCGACGCGACAGCAGATTTGTGCATCGCCTATAAACCCAATCTGGCTTTCTATGAAAGCATGGGCGTAAAAGGATGGATCGCATTTGAAAAGACAGTAAAATACATCAAAGATAACTATCCGGATCAATTCATTATCGCTGACGCAAAGCGTGGTGACATCGGAAATACTTCTGCAATGTACGCCCGCACCTTCTTTGAAGAGCTTAATATCGACTCTGTAACGGTAGCTCCTTATATGGGCGAAGACAGTGTTACTCCGTTCCTTACCTATGAAGGTAAATGGGTGATCCTGTTGGCATTGACTTCCAACAAAGGTTCGCATGACTTCCAACTAACAGAAGATGTAAACGGCGAACGTCTGTTCGAGAAAGTATTACGTAAATCACAAGAATGGGCTAGTGACGACCGCATGATGTATGTGGTAGGTGCCACTCAAGGACGCGCTTTCGAAGATATTCGTAAAATTGTTCCGAACCATTTCCTTCTCGTACCAGGTGTAGGAGCACAAGGCGGCTCGCTCGAAGAAGTTTGTAAATACGGAATGAACAGTACATGCGGAATCATTGTTAATTCCTCACGTGGTATCATCTACGTAGATAAAACAGAGAAGTTTGCAGAAGCTGCCCGCACCGCCGCACAAGAAGTACAGGCGCAAATGGCTGAACAACTCAAAGCAATTCTCTGAAAAGAGAAAAAGGATCTCTAAAGAAAACGAATGCCTTACGAAAGAAAGATAATTAACGACCCCGTATTCGGGTTCATCAATATTCCAAAGGGGTTACTGTACGATATAGTACGGCATCCCCTTTTGCAGCGTCTTACCCGCATCAAGCAGGTAGGATTATCATCTGTTGTATACCCCGGTGCACAACATACCCGCTTCCAACACTCTTTAGGTGCTTTTTACTTGATGAGTGAAGCTATCAGCCAACTGGCTTCTAAAGGTAATTTCATCTTTGACAGTGAAGCGGAAGCTGTACAGGCCGCCATCCTGTTACATGATATAGGACATGGGCCTTTCTCACATGTACTGGAAGATACTATAGTAAAAGGGGTCTCCCACGAAGAGATTTCCCTCATGCTGATGGAACGGATGAACAAAGAGATGAGTGGTCAGCTTAGTCTTGCCATTCAAATCTTCAAAGACGAATATCCAAAACGCTTTCTCCATCAACTTGTAAGCGGTCAGTTGGATATGGACAGACTTGATTATCTTCGCCGTGACAGCTTTTATACAGGCGTGACAGAAGGAAACATCGGTTCCGCCCGAATTATCAAAATGCTTGATGTAGCGGATGACCGACTCGTTATCGAATCCAAAGGGATCTATTCTATTGAGAATTTCCTCACGGCACGTCGCTTGATGTACTGGCAAGTATACCTGCATAAGACATCCGTCGCATACGAAAAGATGCTGATTAGTACTCTATTACGTGCCAAAGAATTAGCTTCCCAAAGAGTGGAACTGTTTGCATCACCCGCATTGCGTTTTTTCCTTTACAATGATATCAATCCTACGGAATTCTATCATAACCCCGACTGTCTGGAGAATTTTATCCAGCTAGACGACAATGATATATGGACAGCCTTGAAAGTGTGGAGCACCCATACAGACAAGGTACTTTCTACTTTAAGCACGGGAATGATAAACCGAAATATCTTTAAAGTAGAAATTTCATCGGAACCGATTAGTGAGGACAGAAAAAAAGAATTAACTTTGCACATCAGCCAGCAATTAGGTATAACCCTTTCCGAAGCGAACTATTTTGTCTCTACCCCCAGCATCGAAAAGAATA
>DXOJ01000036.1 GCA_019412865.1 Bacteroides sp.
CAACTGAATATTAACTTTAGTCATTATGCTGCTTAATTTTGATTAGTTACTTATCCATGTTGTTTTAGTATTACATTTCAAAATTTCCCTTACGTATCACGATGCCTTCATGCATCATTTCCGCACCACGAGCGTAGACACCCTGCAATTTCCATTTATCATCAAACAGCGTTATATCCGCATCCCATCCTTCCCAGAGTTCTCCTTTTCCTTTCAGTTTCATTGTACGGGCAGGATTCGTTGTAATCAGGCGGAAAGCATCCGAAGGGGCAATACCTCCATCCACTATCAACCGGATTACCTGTTCCAGATTTCGATGTAAGGGTGCCACAGTATAACTGTCTTCCCCGGTAACCGGGTCTTTACGACGCACACCGGCATTACCATCCGATGAGAAAGTCATACGATCAATAGATACTCCGGCATTCAATCCCTCCAATACACTTTCATAGGGTTCACAATATTTCGTTCCGCCTGTGGAAATATCGATCATTCCCCCCATACGGGCAAATTCAATTCCTTGCAAGAACAGATCGTGCGTACGTCCCATGTGGGTAGGAGAAATATAGCTGATTAATGAAGGATATTCCCGCGCTATCTCAAGCAACAGATCAATGCCTCCGGGTAAAGCTCCCAAATGCACATGCATCACTCCACCCTTGGCAGAAGTAAAGCCCCCCAGACGTACTTGCTGAATGATACGCATCAGCTCACTTTTGGTAGGATAGGAACTACGGTCATCGCTTATAGCTATCTTACAGCCGATCACTTTATCAATGAAAATCAAATCATTGGCAATACAATCTGTCAATGTAGGAGTGGGAAGTCCATAGTAGCCGGTAAGCATATAAGCTGATATACCGTCCATGCATAGTGCTTTTGTTTTAGCATAAAGTGCCGGTAATTGCTTCACGAAGCCATCGGTTCCCAATAGTCCGACTACCGTAGTCGTTCCACAAGCCAGTAAACGGCTAAGCGGCACTTCAGGAGCCAGAGAGAAATATCCGGTTTGTCCGCCTCCGCCAATGATATGTACGTGTTGGTCGATACAGCCGGGAGCAGCATTCATGCCTGCTCCATCGATCACTTCTACTTCTATTCCACGAATATCGATATGGGGTGCGATACAAGCAATCTTTTCACCACAAATAAGCAGGTCGTTCATCCCCTTGTCTTCAGGAGCATAAAGATGTATATTTTGAATCAGTTTGAACATCATAATCAGTATTACTTGTTAAATAAAAAAGTGAATAACTATCATGGCAATCAGTGTGATTGTCAGCGGAATGATATTGCGTTTGGCCAAATCGGTAGCCGATACACCAGCGATCTCCGAGATAGCAATAATCACACCGGCAATAGGTGACGCCGCCCGTCCCATGCTCGATGCTAATTGCATAGGCAATATCATATCCACGGGTGCCATACCGACTTTGGTAGCGATTGACGGAACCAGCGGGCCAAACGAGAAGAAAGAAGCATTGCCACTTCCCATCAGGATGGCAGCCAGGAAAAGAATCAGGATAATGACAATAGAAACCAAAGTTCCAGAGAATCCCAGACTGGTGCATCCTTCGACCAACGCATCAATGAAGCCAAGACTAATTAATCCCTTAGAGAAGATTTCTGCTGCAACAATCAGTGTCACCACATTGGTAAATACCTTACCCATCCCTTCCCAGAATGATTTCATAGTCACAAAAACCGCTTTAAAGGAACGAAGCCGTATCAACTCGAACAACATGGAAACTGCCAAAGAGACGAACATTGCCGTAGTGGTATCCAACTCGATCGGAGGATCGAACAAGTGTACATACTTCGAGAATATGATTAACAGGAACAATGGCAACACTGGCAAAATCGCATAAATCAAAGGAATATCTACCTTGAAATCTTTCGTATCCACCATTTCAGGCTGTGTACGTCCAGACTGGCGATCCTTGCGGTCAAAATAACGATTGGTGAGATAGTAAACAATCATTAGCAAAATAGTAAGCGGAATGGCCAGCGGAAGCTGGTGTTCAACAAAGTACAGCATATTATTTTGACCGACAAGTTCCGCCGCCCGGGCAGTATTGGCCGAACCGGGGCCCATATCAAAAATGGTACAAGCAGAAATAACAGATACTGCCGTCAAACGACTCACTCCCAAGCCTACCAAAATAGGAAAGATAGAAGCGACCAGCAACAGTCCAAGTCCCGTTGCGCTCGGTGTGCAGATGAAAAGCATTTGCCCGATAGGAATGACAATGGAAGCAGCGATATAAGGAAATTTCTTGAATATGGCCAGCGGTTGCATAGACACATATACCAATGCATCACTAGCCTTTATCTTTTTCATGTAAGCTACATAACCTCCAATAGTCATAATCATCAAACCGACACGAAGCATATTCGATGAAAAAGTTTCTTTGATAATCCGGAAGAGATCGAAAACTGGCGTCCCCGTTGTTTCAGTCAGACTTAGCGAATGCATACCAAGCAGCATACTAAGTGCCAACATCAGAATTCCGGCTACCATCAATACTCCCTGCGGATTATTCTTTTTCATTAGCCAATAAGCCACCAATACAATTACCTGTAAGGCTATAAATGCACCTATATATATCATCATAGTATCCTTTATTTGAATTATTCAGCTTCTACGCCTTTATTTTTAGTAGTAGTCAAATTATTAAATATTCCTGCCGGAATCCTGAAGTTTGCACCAGGATTACCACTTAAGTCGAGTTCTGTTAGCTTAACCAGATTCGTCACATTGATTGCCTCCAGTTTATTATTTTTCAGATTAAGAGTCTCCAGATTGGATGTATATGAAAGATTAATAGACGACAACGTGCCATATCCACTTTTCGTACTACCATTACAGTTCAGAATACGTAATTTGGGACTACCACTCAAATCCAATGAGCCAACTCCTGCCGTGTTCACTTGCAAGACTTCCAAATTGCTAAGTCCAGTAATCGGAAGTGCCTCGGTAAACTTATTTGACGTAGCTGTAAATTCAACCAATCCTGTAAAGAACTGTAATCCATCTGCAGAACTTATCAAAGTTTCCGCAGTTGTTAAACCAGCAGCTTGTAATTCAGTAATCGTGTCCTTCATTTTATTGACATTCACAGAAGTGACAGTAGCTGCAATTGTCTTATCCAATTGATATTCATTTCCCTCTTTCACAACAAGTCCTTGTGGCAACTTGCCAGCTGTTGTCGATAGATAATAAAGATACTCTCCAAAAGCCTGATCCGGGATCGTGAACAATTCACCGTCTTCATCGCCTCCTCCTTCAGAGTCAGCCACCACTCCGACAGCAGTAGTCAATTGGTTCATTAAATCCTCCGGAATAGCAAAAGGAGCAGCCGGGTTATTACTCAAATCAAGTTCTTTCAATGCTGAATAGTTTGAAGGAAGAGTAAACCCATTCTCCTGAAGATTCTGGTTCTTTAAATAAATATGTTCTATCACATTATTATTTGCGAAGCTAATTGTCGAAAGTTTGGTAGACGTATCGGTAGTAGTGTTCCCACCATAACGAAAGCGAACGAGTTTAGTGTTCTGTGATAAGTCCAGTGTTGCAACGCAGTTGTTGTTCATCTCAACCGTTTCAAGTTGGGTCAATGCGGTCAGGTCCATACGTTCCACTGAATTGGAGGTGATCTTCAATGTCTTTAGAGCGGTAAAGAACTGCAAACCGTCCATATCTACAATTTTCACTGCAGCCGTAGCCAACCCTGCACTCTCCAATTTAGATATCTGCGCATCGTTTTTTACCAGATAGAGGTTTTCCACGGTAGCGGCTTTTTGGGTGTTCAGATAGAATTTGCCATTTTCCGCAACAGCCATTTCATAAGGAAGCTTGTTTTCGTCTGTACGGCTACAGTTATAAACAAGGTATTCTCCCAACGCACGATCCTTAATTTCATAAAGGTCTTGTTCACCATCTCCCTGTATATCTTCCACATCATTTGTGGTACAAGATGAGAGTCCTCCAAGCAATAATGCCATGCAAAACATTGCAGTAGTCATCGGTTTGTTCATTCGCATCATAATTTCAAAAGTATTGGTTTTGAGCGTAAAAGTAACATTAACGAGTAAACGAAAAGATTAATACAGACCTTAACAAAAGATTAATATTGCAAATAAAGCGCCTTTTTTTGTATTTTCCTCTTTCTACTGATGAATATAACTCTAAAAATGGGAAAATACTCCGCTTGTTGCCCGAATTATTATCTACCTTTGCAGCGATTATCATATCAAGAAAAAGAAGATGGAAACGTCCAGCAAAAAAAGAATTATCATTCTATCGGCTACCGGTATCTTGCTTACCAGCCTTATTTGTCTCTTTGCATTCCGCAATGTCATTTTATGCCATATCGTTGACAAACGAACTACACGTGCCGAACAAACATACGGTCTACAAATTCATTATCAGGAGTTACGAATGAAAGGCTGCAATGAAGTGGCTTTACAAGGACTTTCTATTGTTCCCAACCAACGGGATACCCTCCTGACATTACAATCCGTCAATGTAAAACTAAGTTTTTGGGAATTACTAAAAGGAGAAATCGAAGTACGGAATGTGCTTATGAATGGCCTGGCAATCAACTTCATCAAGCATGATAGCATAGCTAACTACGATTTCCTGTTCTTTAAACGGCAACAAGAAGCAGAACCCCAACCTGTCATAGAAAGTGACTATGCCAACCGTATTGACCGGATATTAAACCTCATTTACGGTTTCCTGCCTGAAAACGGGCAACTCAGTCAAATCAATATAACCGAACGTAAAGATAGTAATTTCGTTGCAGTCAACATTCCTTCTTTTATTATTGAGAACAATCATTTCCAATCAACCATTCAGATAAAAGAAGATACACTTCCTCAACAACTATGGGAAGCGACCGGCGAACTAAACAGAAGAGACTATACATTAAAAGCATCTCTCTTTGCCCCGGAAAAAAGAAAAATCTCACTACCTTATATTACCCGCCGTTTTGGAGCAGAAGTCACTTTCGACACCCTATCTTATAATATGACTAAAGATAAGCGTGCATCCAATCAACTGCTCCTCAAAGGAAAAGCGAGAGTGAACGGACTTGACGTATTTCATAAAGCCCTCTCTCCTGAAGTAATTCATCTCGATCGTGGACAACTCTGTTACGAGATGAACATTAGCGGGCACTCACTCGAGCTGGATAGTACGACCATTGTTGATTTCAACAAACTCCAGTTTCATCCTTATCTGCGAGCCGAGAAAGAGAAAGGAAACTGGCATTTCACTGCTGCGGTCAACAAATCCTGGTTTCCGGCAGATGATCTGTTCAGCTCTCTCCCCAAAGGATTATTCAGCAATCTGGAAGGCATCAAGACAAGTGGCGAATTGGCCTATCATTTTCTATTAGATATTGATTTTTCACAATTGGATAGTCTCAAACTGGAATCCGAACTGAAAGAGAAAGACTTCCGCATCACAAGCTATGGGGCCACTTCACTCTCCAAAATGTCCGGCGAGTTCATTTATACAGCTTATGAGAACGGAATACCGGTACGGACTTTTCCTATTGGCCCTTCGTGCGAACACTTTACACCATTGGATAGCATTTCACCCATCCTAAGAATGTCCGTTATGCAAAGTGAAGACGGAGCATTCTTTTACCATCGCGGTTTCCTGCCCGACGCCCTACGGGAAGCATTGATTTACGACCTGCAAGTGAAACGCTTTGCACGTGGAGGAAGCACAATCACCATGCAACTCGTAAAAAATGTATTCCTGAACCGTAATAAGAACTTTGCGCGTAAATTGGAAGAGGCATTGATTGTATGGCTAATAGAAAATGAAAGATTAACTTCTAAAGAACGCATGTACGAAGTATATCTGAACATTGTTGAATGGGGACCGCTCGTTTATGGTATTCAGGAAGCTTCTGCTTATTATTTCAATAAACGCCCTTCACAACTGAACACGGAAGAAAGTATTTTCCTGGCTTCCATTATCCCGAAGCCCAAGCATTTCCGCAGCTCTTTTGCTGAAGGCGGACAGTTAAAGGAGAATATGGAAGGCTATTATAAGTTGATTGCCAAGCGGCTTGCACAGAAAGGAGTAATAAGTGAAATCGAGGCGGATAGTATCCGCCCCGATATCCAAGTTACGGGCGCTGCCCGGAATAGTCTAGCCGGTGAAAACCCGGAGTCTAGTTCTCCTTCCGCTGAGGAGTAATGAGATTGATATAAATAATAAAGGAATAGGTTATCTTCTTGAACTGCTGCTGTTTCTTTCAGAGGAACGGGAAGAACTTTGAGTGCTATTGCTTCTCGTACTTCCGGAAGAAGAGCGTCTTTCTGTTTGTCCACTAGAAACATTGCTCCGGGTAGAGCTCGAGCTACCGCTACTCCGGTTAGAAGTGGTACTGCTGCTACGACTGGTAGTACTACCGCTACTGCGACCAGAATCACTGCGACTGGAACTACTACGATTGGAACTACCGCGACTGGAACCGGAAGAGCTATTATTTCTCTCGGAACTGTTATTTCTATTATAGGAACCACTATCGTTTCGTTTACTTGAACTTTCTCTCGAACTGCTACTTGTTTTTCCACTTTCACGATTGGAGGAACTGGAACCAGTTGAACTTCCGCTTGTTGGTCTGCGATTAGAGCTTGAAGAACCGGAACCTGTTTCCGGACGACGACCAGAATTACGATCACTTTCTACTCTATTCGTATTCCCATTTTTATCAGGAGCAACATTGTTACCAGGTCTTCCACTTCCGGACGGTGTAGATGGTCTGACAGAAGTCGAAGGCCGATCTCCTCCAGATTCCGGACGGGGACGTGTTGACGTACCAGGTCTTGTTGTCGTTCCGGGACGAGTAGAAGTATCAGGACGAGTAGAGGTACTTGGGCGAGACGTACCAGGACGCGTTGTCGATGAACCCGGACGGGAAGAATTACCCGGACGTGTCGGTGCATTATGCGGACGAGTGGAAGTATTCGGACGGAACCGGACAGAACCGAAATCCGAACGACGATAAGAGTGGAATACTCGCTGATCTCTCACCCGATGCGGTGCAGAATAATGGTTGAAATTAGTATATCTGCCCCGATAATAACTCACATGGTGAAAGTGTGGACGATAATGTGCTCCACAATAAGTACGGTAATGGTAAGGCACACCAAAATAAAACAAACTACGATTCGGGTAATTAACATAAACCCTGAAACTCCATTTCCCTCCGGTTACATAGATTGGCCGATAGAAATACTCGGCACCGAGGAACCGGCGATACTGTGCATCACTCAATACCCAGCGAAGATCGTCGTTACGGATATCCAACGCTTCATAATAATCATCCAATGCCCATTCGTAACCACGTGCTACGTAATCCATAATATTACGGACAGAATAAATAAAGTCGTAATTAATTTCATACGCATCATTATATTGCTGTGTACTCAAACTCAATTCATATGCCATCTTATCGGTAAGAAAACGCGTCTCCTTACGTACCTTGCTAGTGCTCATTCCAGCCATTACGGTCATATTGGCAGTCAGACCGACAGCAAAGAGTAAAAACAGTATTCGTTTCATAATTCAATCTCCTATCATTTATTATTCTGATGATATTCCTCAATAAACTTACGCATCTCATCTTTATATGCATTAGAAAATAAAATATCGATCACCTTATTAAAATTCCTCTTATCCCTTACATAAGGATACAGCTTCTTCATCATCTCCACCTGGTCAGGAGTATACGAAATCTCCTTCACTATTTTCACACATTGATTTGAAGTGACATCATACGTTCTCAACATCCGATCGACAAGCTTCTTCTGGTCTTCATTCATAACCGTTATTTTGAGCTTATTGATAAATTCATCAAACTCCGGATCAGTCATCAAACGAGCTTCTTCCACCTGTTCATGATTAGGAAAGACTTCAACGGTAGTGTTCACAGCAGGCGGTACTACAACGGAATGCATCGGTGCAGGTCTGCCATAACCTTTGAACGTATCCATACTAACCACCTTTCTATTTACAAACTGAACGATTATCGTCACAGGTTCCGAAGTAAGTACAGGCGTACCGTTATCACGATGGAATTCCCATTCTTCCATATCACCGTCAAAACGCCGGAAATCAGGTTTTCCTAAAACAGACTCTACCTGCGATTGAGTCATTCCCTGATATATACCCATCATCTGTTTGGTAGATACATAGCTGGTAAAACAGCCACTGACCAATATTCCCAACGCCAAACACAGCATAATATGTATCTTTTTCATAACCGTATCGTTTTTAGTTAATAGTATCAACGTTTACCGTACCCTATCATAAAATCCTTCATCTTTTCCTTGCTGGAGCTAAATGTCAGGGTATTAATCACCGTAAAGAAAGCTTCCTTATCTACAATCCGGGGATACATGATCTTCATAATCTCCATCCGGTCATCATCGAATGTATATAGTTTGGTCAGTTGGAGACATTGGGCAGATGTGAAATCAGAACCAGCCAATGCAGCATTGAGCAACTTCATACGGTCATCTTTAAAAGGCTCATTCTTCATCTCTTTATAAAACGTTTGGAAGAGCTGATCGTTCATCACCCTGTTGTAACCATATCCCGGACGATGTTCTCCCTGGTCTGGACGGCCGGGTCTTTCCGGGCGCATGTTATCACGTCCATCTACCCATATTTCTTTCACTCCTCTCCCATCAAAATAAACGAGATCTTTATATAATTTATCACCTTTCCAAACTCGCTCTCCCGCACGGGTAAAGCGGGTGGCAAACACTTCAACAGTATAATGTCCGGGATTTAAATTGGCTATAAAGCAGGTAGTAGTGGGTAAACATATCTGGTTCCCTCCCAGGTAAACAAGAATCGGAGTATTCCCGCCATCGATACGGATTCCGTTAACAGACTGCGCTTGTAAAGAGAGGGCAGCGAACAGGATGCAGAAACTTATTATAATCTTACGCATAGCTTATCTAGTTTTTATTATTTATATCTTTAATCTGATAGCACAAAAATAGGGTGAGGAAACTCCCCACCCCAATGATTCTCTCTATTCGTATGTAGGGAAATCCCTATTCTGTTTAGGAATCCGCCAAAGCAATGCCATCCTCATGCAAGGTAATCAGACGTTTCTTATACAAGTCGCCCACTCCTTTCTTAAAGGTTTTCTTGCTAACACCAAACGTGTCATAAATATCTTCCGCAGGACTTTTATCATTCAAGTAGATTCGTCCTCCATGCGCTTTGATATAGTCGAGCAACGTTTTCGAAAAATCGTCAATCTTTTCAAAACCGGGTTTCTGAAGAATCAGGTCTACCTTACCATCTTCACGCACCTGTTTCACAAAAGCTTTCATCTCCATTCCTGTTTCCAACGGACAGAATATTTCATTTTCATACAGCAAACCGCTATACTTATTATCTATAATCGCTTTAAAGCCCAAATCCGTCTTCTGCCAGATAAGGATATTCACTTCTGCTTCCAGAGTATATTCCGGCTTTTCTTTCAACAGATAACGTTCCACCTTTGCTGAAGCCACAATACGATAACTCTCTTCATCCAAATGCGCATGGACCACATATTTCCGCCCAACCTGCATTTTCATCTTCTGCTCACTGAACGGAACGAACAGGTCTTTCATCAATCCCCAGTTCAGGAAAGCTCCGTATTGATTCACCCAGGAGACTTCCAGACAGGCAAACTGACCTACCTGCACCAACGGAGTCAGCGTCGTAGCAATCAGTCTTTCATCCATATCCAGATAAAGAAACACGTTCAAAAAATCTCCTATCTTACAGTCTTCGGGCACATAGCGGGTAGGCAACAAAATCTCACCTTCTTCCCCACCATCGAGATATACGCCGAAATCTACTTCTTTCACGACTTCAAGCTGATTGAACTTTCCTAATTCGATGCTCATATTCTTATCTATTTATTGTAATAAGACACAAAGATAATCTATTTTGAATAGATCTCTCAAACAGTCAGCCATAACTTTTCGTTATCGGGCAAAACTATTTGCAATGAACAATCTGCTTTCTAATATGTTAACTTTGTAGCGACAAAAAGAAAAAGTAAATTATTCACCTTTAAACATATAAACTTATGGAATTTCTAACCAACGAGAAACTTACGATTGTAGGAGCTGCCGGAATGATCGGCTCCAATATGGCACAAACAGCCATGATGATGAGACTCACTCCGAATATTTGCCTGTATGATCCATTTGCCCCGGCTCTGGAAGGAGTAGCTGAAGAATTGTATCACTGCGGTTTTGAAGGTGTCAACCTTACATTTACTTCCGATATCAAAGAAGCGCTGACAGGAGCTTCTTACATTGTCTCTTCCGGTGGAGCTGCCCGTAAAGCAGGTATGACCCGCGAAGATTTGCTGAAGGGAAATGCAGAAATTGCCGCTCAATTCGGTAAAGATGTTCATCAATATTGCCCAAACGTAAAACATATCGTTGTGATCTTTAATCCTGCAGACATCACCGGATTGATTACTTTGTTGTATTCAGGTTTGAAACCCTCTCAAGTTTCTACACTGGCTGCCTTGGACAGCACCCGTCTGCAAAACGAACTGGTGAAATTCTTCCATATCCCGGCTTCCGACATTCAGAATTGCCGTACGTATGGTGGTCATGGCGAACAAATGGCTGTATTCGCATCTACAACCAAAATAAAAGGAGAGCCTTTGACCGATTTCATCGGCACTACCCGTCTTCCATTGGCAGATTGGGAAGCACTGAAAGTACGTGTCATCCAGGGTGGTAAGCATATTATCGACCTGCGCGGTCGTTCTTCTTTCCAAAGCCCGGCTTATCTTTCTATCGAAATGATTGCCGCTGCTATGGGTGGACAACCTTTCCGCTGGCCTGCCGGAACGTATGTTTCTAACAGTAAGTTCGACCATATCATGATGGCGATGGAAACTTCAATAACTAAAGACGGCGTCACTTATAAAGAAGTAGCCGGAACTCCTGCCGAACAGGAAGAATTGGAAAAAAGCTACGAGCATTTATGCAAACTTCGTGATGAAGTGATTGAAATGGGGATCATCCCAGCTATTAAAGACTGGCACGCATTGAATCCCAATATTGACTAATCAAACAATATTAGCAAAAAGCCGAAAAAGAGAAAATACATCTCTTTTTCGGCTTTTATTCCAATTACTTACATATCACATATACCCCCCACTTAGTCTATAAATCTTTCAAGACTCCAATTCAAATGACTATGCAAAGTTGGGGATAATTCGTCAATTAAAAAAATAGACAAAATGGGGAAAGTACCTAAACTGAAGTTACAGGTACTCAAAGTGCGAAATATAGTGATTATCCTATCCAAATTAGTGAATGGAATAAAACTGCGCATCGAAGTTTATAAAATATCTGTCATTTTTGAGAAGTACATTCGGAACAAACTCCTTTTAGTACATAGTTTATACTATGCAAAGTAAATCCTTTAGGCAAATCAATCACCGGGATATGTGTACCTTCCAGGCAGAATGTACGATGACATTTCTCACAATAAAAATGCGAATGTAAATCCTGTACCACACAATTGCAGGAGTTGTCGCAAACGGCATACTTCAACGAGCCGCTCCCATCGTCTATGCTATGTATGAGGTGATGAGACAAGAAGAGAGCGATGGTACGGGATATAGTCGATTTATCGACTGTATCGAGCAGTGTTTCCAAATCGAGCAATGACACCGCACGCTCTGCCTGCATCATCGCTTTTATCACCAGAAGCCTTATGGCAGTTGGCTTGATACCTCTTCTATCCAACTTATCCAAATAAATATCTTCTTCCATCTTTCTCCTATTTTATCATTTTCTGTATTCTGACAGCATTCATAATGGCAAGTAGCGCAACACCCACATCTGCAAAGACAGCTTCCCAAAGAGTAGCAATTCCACCGGCTCCCAAAATCAATACAAGTAATTTCACTCCAAATGCCAGTGATACATTCTGCCAAATAATTCTTCGTGTCAGTTTTCCTACTTTGATAGCTTCGGCTACCTTCGACGGCTGGTCTGTCTGTATCACGACATCGGCTGTTTCAATAGCCGCATCACTACCCAGTCCTCCCATAGCAATGCCAACATGACTTAGAGCGAGCACCGGTGCATCGTTCATTCCATCACCGACAAATGCGATCCGGTTTGCCTCATCCTGCCGCAGCTCTTCCAGATGATTCACTTTTCCTTCCGGCAACAGGTCACCATAAGCTTTCGATATACCGAGCTTTTCTGCAAAGTTAGTAACAATACTCTGTTTATCACCGGATAGTATCTGGATGTTTTCAATATTTAAAGCTTTTAAATTGTCAATAGCTACCTTTGCGTCCTCTTTCAGGGCATCAGCCAGCAGCAGATAACCTGCATAACGGTTTCCAACAGCACAGACCACGATGGTATCCGTTATTTCCAGCAGTTCTTTTGGATAGGATATATCAAACTTAGACAGTAACCGGCAATTACCGACCAGAACCATAGCCCCGTCTATCGTTGCTTCCAAACCATAGCCGGCAAATTCTTTTGTACCGGTAACAGCTACACATTCAATGTTTTGTTCTTTCGCATAATTCACAACAGCCTTGGCAATCGGATGAGTACTATCACTTTCTACCGAAGCAACCAGTTTCACTAATTCTTCTTCCGAAACCTCGCCTGCACTTTTACAGGCCTGTACTTCAAAGGTTCCTTTTGTCAGGGTTCCAGTTTTATCGAATACCACTGTATTGATCTTAGTGATAGCATCCAGATAATTACCACCCTTGAATAAAATTCCCAACCGGGATGCCGCTCCAATTCCCCCAAAGTAGCCCAACGGAATACTAACCACCAACGCACAGGGACACGAAATCACCAGAAAGACCAAAGCTCTGTATAGCCAATCATTAAATGCAAATACAAATGGAGGATTAATAAGTGAATAAACAAATGGACACAAAACAATTAACACTGCAAGCGCTATAACAATAGGTGTATAAATGCGCGCAAACTTACGAATAAACAATTCAGCCGGAGCCTTACGTTCGGAAGCATTCTGAACAAGCTCCAATATTCGGGCAAGTGCACTCTTATCAAAAGGTCTCGTTACCTCGAGCCGGATAACCTTATCGGTTACAATCATTCCGGCAAGTACTTCTTCACCTTTCCGAATATTACGAGGAACGCTTTCGCCCGTTAATGCGGCTGTATTAAAGGCAGCCACTTCATTCTGCATGGCTCCGTCCAATGGTACCCGTTCGCCTGCCTTTATTTCTATGATTTCACCGACTTTTATCTTTTTAGGGCTTTCAATAACAAGATTGCCTTCCCGGAGCACTAATGCTTTCTCGGGTCTTACATCCAATAAGGCTCCAATATTACGTTTGGCTTTATCTACCGCTTTATCCTGAAACAGTTCTCCTACTGTATAGAATAACATCACGGCTACTCCTTCCGGATATTCACCAATATAGAAAGCTCCCAAAGTAGCTATAATCATTAGAGTGAACTCACTGAAATAGTCTTTTTCCCTGATACTTTCCCAGGCTTCTTTCATCACTGGAATTCCTACCGGAAGATAGGCCACGATATACCATATCAAGGCAACAGATCCTTCACGGAAGAATGCTAAATCGAGAGCATTCATAATTATTCCACCTGCCAGAAGCAGGAGAGAGAATATCACTTTCCCATATTCATGAAATACCGAAACCTTTGCATCAACCTTTTTTTCTGCTGCGCATGAATGAGCGCCACAACTACAATGTCCCATAACATTCATCATTTAGTTGATGCAAAGGTAGCAAATGATTCATGCAACAAAGTTGCAAAATCGGTTTTAGAACATATATCCCAATGAGATCATTAGGTTTCTGTTCTTCATTCCTAAATCTTTTGCCACTTCAACAAGTCCGAAATCATAGCTTATGGCAACCTGATATTTCTTGTTGAACTCAACTCCGGCTTTCAGTCCAAGACCGAAATCGAATCGTTTCAGACCATCATCTCCAAATATATCTTCAGACATGGAGTTATCTCCTAATTCCGCAATATCTGCAATATCACCGTCCACTTTCAATTTTGCTTTTCCAAACAGACCGACAGCCATATAAGGACCGACACTACCAAATAACGAAAAATCATCATTGACAGCATATTTATACCCGACACGTACCGGTACTTCTAAATAGTATGGATTAAATTTTATGCTCGCAAGTGATCCTCCATCAATTTTAGCACCTTTCAATGTAAGCAATGCAGCGAAGTCCATATAGGCACCACTACCATTCGCATCCTGAGACAATCCCAACTCTGCTTTAACACCTGCGTGAAAACCTATCCTGCTGTCAAAACCTGTAATGGTGTATTTACTAACATTCATACCTGCCATCACACCCCATTTCAGATTATCTTGAGCATTGATACTCAACGCACTTATCGCTACTAAAGCGAATAATAATAAGGCCTTTTTCATACGAATAAATAATTTAATTATTGTTTAGAAATTATGTGAGGCAAAAATAACAATAATTCGCATAACTCCGAGAGATTTGGTGAAAATATAAAAAATAAACGATATGAATCTTATGAGGTATAGTCATAGCAAGGGAACCGGACTATTTCAAACGATTTTACGAGATATAGAACAAAAACACTCCGTACAGAGAAAAAACAAAGAATGAAAGACTGTATAACTTAATTAATTGTTATCTTTGCACAATCAGTCGTAGCGCGACTGTATTGTTTGTTTTAAGAAAAAAAGCGTTTAGCTGATTTCTGTGCCAGTGAAAAGTCCAAATAAAATCAACGCACATGAAACAGATAAATGCTCCTTGCAATATGCGGGGAGTGTTTCCTGTTTGTGCGTTAGGGCTTGGACTCCCTCACTGGCGGATAGGCAAATGCTCTCCGCTTTTTTTGTGCCTATAAATTTGCTGCAATAGATACAAACAACAAATTAGTAATAATTACAAAGGCAAGTCAATTCGAGTGGAGCGGCACTTGAACGACTGCAAAGTCGAAAACGTAACATCTATATGTTGCTACTTGCCTTTAAAAATATAAGAGACAGAGGCTAGCTACACCTGCAAGGGGAACAAATGGATTCATCCAGGAGTTCCCCTCTATTTTTGTAAAGATGTGTACTATTGGAAAGACAGATATCAGATTTACATATAAAATTAATGATTCTTATTGTCAACCAAAGTTTTTTCCCGATAGTATAATGATTATCATCGGTTTACATGCTGACAATAAGCTATGACAATAGGCTGACAATAAAAAATTAGAACTTTTATTGTCAGCCTGTTCTTTGACCCCTTTGGGGCAAGATTATGGGATTCGTTCCAATGTGTCGATATACTCTGACTTAATTCCCAGCTTGATCCATGTTATAAACTACTGAAGACTATCATTGTCTACAGTAACAATATCATCGACATAAGAAACACATACGCTTTATAAAATGAGTATGCCCCTATTAAATGAATGCTATATAGCCGGTATCTTTCACTTACCAAGCAGGTATTGTTTCATTAAAGTGTCGGTATTGTTAACTCCCCACGGCCGTGACGAGATCTTCCCACGGCTGTGGTAGGAATTTGTCACGGCCGTGAGAAGAAGTTACCACGGCTGTGACGAACTAAAGATACCGGTGCTTTAGTGGAACAATACTAACACTTTAGAGGAACTATACTGGCGTGTTAGCGGAACTATACAGGTATATTAATGAAAGGATATCACTTTGGAAAGCTGTTATAAAAATGCGGCATTATTTCGAAAGGTGCCCATAAAGCTATTGTTTATCAAGTTATTAAAGGTAGCATAAGAGATAAAAACAGGCTGACAGTAAAAGTAGATATATTTTATTGTCAGCCTATTATCAGCATCTATTGTCAGGTGATATAATACTGATATTCATATACTTAAATATCATCCTGACAGTTTGACAATAAAACAGGTATAAATCAATAGAGATAATCATAAAGTTTTTAATAGGGAAGGGCAAAGAATTTATAAAAAGAAAGAAAAAGTTTGCCGTTCTCTTAAGAATAAATATCTTTGTAACCGTGGTTACAGTAACCACGGTTACTAATACAATTCACAGACTATGAGGTTTTATAATAGAGAAGAAGAACTAAAAGAGTTAAAACGAATTCAGAAATTGGCATTTGAGGAAAGTTCAAGAATGACAGTCGTTACCGGCCGCCGTAGAATTGGGAAGACAAGCCTCATCATGAAAGCTGTTGAACAGACTCCCACTGTCTATCTATTTATAGGACGTAAAAATGAGGCAACCTTGTGCGAAGAATTCATCCCACTTATCGCACAAGCCCTGCAAATCTTTGTTCCGACAGAAATCAGAAGTTTCCGAAACTTATTCCAATACCTAATGCAGCTTTCGACTCAACGGACTTTCAATCTGGTTATTGATGAATTTCAGGAATTCTATACTATTAATGAATCCATATTCAGCGATATGCAAAATATTTGGGACCAATATCGGAAGTCCTCACACATGAATTTGATCGTCAGTGGTTCCATCTATTCTCTGATGCAGAGAATTTTCCAAGACAATAAAGAGCCGCTCTTCGGAAGAGCTGATAACATAATCAAGCTGTCAGCATTCAAGCTCTCTGTTCTGAAAGAAATCATGTGTGAATATGCCCCGGCACATTCGAATGATGATCTTTTAGCACTTTATACTTTTACTGGCGGGGTACCTAAATACGTGGAACTTTTTTGTGACAACCATACGCTCCACGTGGAAAGCATGATCCATTTTATGGCTCGCGACAATTCTCCCTTTACCGAAGAAGGAAAAAATCTGTTGATAGAAGAATTTGGGAAAAATTACGGGACCTACTTTTCTATTTTAAGTGCAATTGCCGGAGGTAGAAATACACAAGCAGAAATTGAGGCAACACTAGGAGAAAAAAGCGTAGGAGGCTATCTGAAACGCTTGATAGACGATTATAATATTATCATACGCCAACGTCCCATTTTAGCTAAAGAAAGCTCAACAACTGTCCGATATGAAATATGCGATAATTTTATTAGGTTTTGGTTCAATTACTTCGACCGTAACCGTTCATTGATAGAAATTAAAAACTTTGTAGGGCTACGTAATATCATAGAAGCTGATTATCCAACCTACAGCGGAAAGATATTAGAACTTTACTTCAAACAGAAATTCGCTGAAAGTTATCAATTCCGTGCTATCGGGTCATGGTGGGAAGCCAAAGGGAATCAAAACGAGATAGACATTGTTGCACTCTGTCTTGAAAAAAACAAAGCAGTAGTTGCTGAAGTAAAACGCCAACGTAAAAATTTTAAGCCGGAGTTGCTGGAACAGAAAGTTGAACATTTGAAGAAAAAGCTACTGCCTCGTTATACCATTGAAACAATGTGTTTGTCGTTGGAAGATATGTAGTACTTAGTCAGGCACGGATTACAGGTTTTCTATGAGATCAGTACCTCATCACCTGCATTCCGTGCTCAATATAATATCATTGTTGGTTTTCTTCCCGATCTGTCCGGATAAACTCCAGAAGTCGTTCCACCGCCTCTTCTTCAGGAATATTTTTCTCTACGCACACCTTACCTTTATAGAGACTGATTTTCCCCCGTCCTGCTCCTACATAGCCGTAGTCTGCATCTGCCATCTCACCGGGACCATTCACGATGCATCCCATGATACCGATCTTCAGCCCTTTCAAATGTGAAGTGGCTGCCTTGATACGGGCAATAGTCTTTTCCAAGTCGTAAAGTGTACGGCCGCAACCGGGACAAGATATATATTCTGTTTTGGAGGTGCGGGTACGTCCGGCCTGCAAGATTCCGAAAGCAGTGGCATCGACCACGGCATGGCTCAAGTTGCCCTGATTGAACAGGAAGATGCCATCACAAAGACCGTCAAAAATCAAGGCTCCCATATCGGCTGCGGACTTTATCTGCAAATTCTCCGCATCATCTTCCGAATAATGCTGGAAGAAGACAACCGGATTTTGCAACCCTTCCGTCATTAGTTGATGAACCAGTGCACGGTGCTCACCCAAACGGTTCGGATGATTGCTTTGGGAAACCACCGCCACTTCCGGATGATGTTTCAGGCAGGCTATCACTTCGTCCGTTTGTGCCATGTAGGGCATAAACAGGAATTTAAGCTCTGCATTGCATTCTCCCATTAACGGCAACTGTGCATGATTGAATGCAGGCCAAGTTCCGTCTTCTCCCTGCCATACATCCGCATCAAGAATATATTCCACTCCGTCTTCCCGTTGATCGGGCAAAGCTCTTCCGGCATAAATATAGTCCGGTGTGAATTGCGGGTTTACCTCTGTCTTCCCGTCCATGCGGTCGGCAATAACCACAGGCACATGTTCACCTCCGATATTACGGACAGCTTTTGTCTTGCGGCGTTCGGGAGACAAATAATTGAATTCCGGCGCTTCCAATCCCGGGATATAAGGATGGTCCTGCCTCAACAGAACATAATCCACCAATTTGCGGGCTACCGGGATTTCAGCTTCAGGAGCTTCACTCAAAGATACCCGAATGGTATCTCCCAATCCGTCACTCAACAATGCACCGATGCCAAGGGCGGACTTGATACGCCCATCCTCTCCGTCTCCGGCTTCTGTCACTCCGAGGTGTAACGGGAAAGCCATCCCTTCTTTCTCCATGACGTCTACCAACAGGCGGACGGTTTTTACCATGACCACCGTATTGGAGGCCTTGATGGAAATCACCACATCTGTGAAGTTTTCCTCTACACAGATACGGAGAAACTCCATGCAGGACTCCACCATTCCTGCGGGGGTATCGCCATAACGGGACATGATACGGTCGGACAGAGAGCCATGATTTACTCCGATCCGGATAGCCGTGTGATTCTCTTTACAGATATTCAGGAACGGGACAAACCGGTTATGGATTTTCTGTATTTCCTGCGCATACTCCTCGTCTGTATATTCCAGTTTCTTAAAAGTACGCGCAGCATCTACATAATTTCCCGGATTGATTCGCACCTTTTCCGCATATTGAGCAGCCACGTCCGCCACTTTCGGATTGAAATGCACATCGGCAACCAACGGAACCATATATCCCTGGCTACGCAGTCCGATATTAATGTTCATCAGGTTCTCGGCTTCTTTGATGCCCTGGGTTGTGAGGCGGACATACTCTCCACCTGCATCAACAATACGTTTCGCCTGTTCCACACAAGCCTGTGTATCCTGCGTAGACGTGTTTGTCATCGACTGGACACGAATAGAATTGGGGCCGCCCAACGGCACAGCCCCAATATTTACTTCTGTGGTTTCTCTTCGAAAATAATTGAATAGATCCATTAGTTCGTTTTATATTCAAACTTCACTTCTTTCAGTTCTTCGTTTGCTTTTACGATTTTCTTTTTCAGTCCTTCCTTGTAAGCAGCAAAAGCTTCTGCCAGTTTCTCATCGCTCAATGCCAGCATCTGGATGGCAAGGATAGCGGCATTCATCGCTCCGTTGATGGCAACCGTTGCTACAGGAATGCCCGGAGGCATCTGAATGATAGAATAAAGTGCGTCCACACCATCGAGCACGGAACCTTTTACAGGTACTCCGATCACCGGCAATGTAGTGTTAGCCGCAATTACACCGGGAAGGGCGGCAGCCATTCCGGCAGCAGCGATAATTACTTTAATGCCACGGTTGCGGGCATTCTTCGCAAACTCTTCCACAGCCTCTGGCGTGCGGTGAGCAGAAAGAGCGTTCATTTCGAACGGTACATGCATATCATTCAGTAGCTGTGCAGCCTTCTCCATAACAGGAAGGTCGGACGTGCTGCCCATGATAATACTTACAATTGGAGTCATTTCAATTTACTATTTTACAATTTACTATTTACAATTTAAGTACGGTAAGAATTATCCGTTTACCACAGCTTTATAGGCTTCGGCATCCAGCAAATCTTCTACCGCTTTTACATCGGCCGGTTTCACTTTAATCAGCCAACCTTCGCCATAGGGATCTTTATTTACCAGTTCCGGGTTTTCTTCCAATGCTTCATTTTGTTCGAGCACCTCACCTGCTACAGGCAGGAAAAGATCGGAAATAGTTTTCACTACTTCAATCGTTCCGAAAGTTTCACCGGCTTCCAACGTTTCACCAACAGTCGGGATATCTACGAACACAATATCGCCCAATTGTTCCTGTGCATAATCGGTGATACCAACGTATGCAATGTCTCCTTCAACGCGAATCCATTCGTGTTCGTTCGTGTACTTCAAATTCTGTGGAAAATTCATAATGATTAGTTTTTAGGATTTATACTGTTTTAAAA
>DXOJ01000360.1:0-13785 GCA_019412865.1 Bacteroides sp.
TCATTTATCTAATTTTCTAAAACAAGGAATCAGAGTTCAACTACTGATTCGCATTTATTATTAACCTGTAAATTTATGCGTATGAGTTTAACTATTAAACTAAGAGTCTTCTTGGCTGTAGCCATTGTCGGCCTGGTCATTCCGTTGGCGGCGCAAGAGGCAAATGAAGCAGCGGCAGAGAAGGACAGTAGTCCCCAGGAAGTGTCCACGCTGTGGCGAAATTACTGCAAAGGACGCTTTAATGGATCCGTACAAACGATATCGGGCAGTGAAATTGCCGATGTTCCCTCTTCCATACTATCCAATCTACTGGGTGGTCGGATCGCTGGCGTAACCACCCGGCAAAGCCTGGGAGAACCGGGATTCGACGGAGCTGACGTGAAGATACACCGCGTAGCACCCACTGTATATATCGACGGAAGAGTAGGACACTACCGAGACATTTCCGTAGACGATATTGAAACCATCACCATTATTCGCGATGCGGCTGCTGCCGCCCTGTATGGGGTGCGAGGAGCTGGTGGAGCCATCCTTATCAAAACAAAGAAAGGAACTCTCTCGGCACCAATCATTACGGTGAAATCGCAGATGCAATACAACGAGATGGTGGGAATGCCCACCCGTGTGGATGCAGCCACTCACGCCTTATTTTTCAACCAGGCCCGCAAAAACAGCGGAATCTCTACTGAGGATTATTACAAGCCTGAGGACATTGCCATGTACCGCGACGGCTCCAATCCCTTGTCGCACCCCAATGTGGCATGGGACAAGGAATTGCTGAAGAAAGGATTCATCTCGCACAAACACCATCTTAGCGTGGCCGGTGGATCGGAGAAACTGAATTACTACGTATCCGTGGGTATGAGTTACAACAGCGGATTGTTTAAAACCGACGACGACTTTACCTACAGCACTAACACTGAGTTCAGCAACTACAAAGTTCTGTCCAATATTGAATTTAAACCGTGGGAGAAAACCAAAATGAACTTCCGCATTGGTGGAGAGGTTCAGGATAACAATTACCCCTCACGTCCGGATAACATTGGCGAGGTATATTCGAACATTTTCACTGTACCCGCCAATGCTTTTCCGATGTTTTACAACGCTGTCGACGGTTATGTGGATCAAACCGGAAACGCCATTACCGGCATACACGGAAAGATGGGTGGTGGAAACGGCATCAATATCAACCCGTGGACGCAACTCAACCGAAATGGATACACTACTACCAGTACCGTAAAAGGTGTGGCGCAAATCTCTGTGGAGCAGGATTTGGGATTCATCACCCCCGGCCTGGGATTCAAAGGAATGCTGTACTTCACTCTGTATGGAAAGGAGAACGTGGACCGTCGCGTACCCTTTGCCAATTACGAATACATGGGGCCCGGAAGCCTGTATATGCGTGATAACGAAGGCTACATGCCCAACACCGTGCAGCCCACCGCCATGAACCGCATGACTTCTTACGAGCTCGGTCTGGATTACCTGCGCAGCTTCAACAAGCATACCGTGTATGCCGATTTCCTTTGGAGCCGCTACGAAGACGGCGATGCCTACAGCATGCCTATTCGCTTTGAAAGTCTCGGTCTGGGTGTCGGATACGATTATGATGGTCGCTACTCATTCGATTTATCGCTGGCTTATGGCGGATCGTACAAGTTTGCCAAAGGCGATAAGTACAACCTGTATCCTACTGTCGCCGCCGGATGGAACATCACCAACGAAAACTTCTTTGAGGGTATGAAGGATGTAGTTTCCTACCTCAAACTGAGAGGTAGCTTTGGCATGGGAGGGACTAACGATGCCGACGCCTATGCTTATATGATTTCGTTGGCACAAGGAAACGACCGCTATTTTACCGGTAACGGAATGGGCGGCGTAGGTGGCGTATTCCTGCAGCAGCAAGCCAACAAGATGCTGAAAGACGGAAAGTCATACAAATACAACGCTGGGCTGGATGCCAGTTTCCTAAAGGACCGCATCGTCCTAAGCGTAGATTATTATGTAGATGACCGCTGTGATCTGCCGATAACTTCCAACATGTCATACTCGCAGATATTTGGTTATATGGTAACCCCAAAAATGAATGTGGGACACGAGAAAACCAGCGGCATTGACGTTTCTCTGAACTATCGCGAAGACCGATTTCCCCTGAAGTACAACATCGGCGGAAATTTCTCTTTTAACAAGAATGAAATCATTGAATGGGACGAACCCGTACAGAAATATTCTTGGTTGTATCGCAAAGGACACGCCAATGGCGACTACTACGGACTCGTTGCCGAAGGTCTATACCGCACCCAGACCGAATTGGATGCCGCTACCGCCACTCCCGGATTTGCCACACCGCAGTTAGGCGACATTAAATACGCCGACCTGAACGGTGACAAAATTATTGACGAGAATGATGTAACTTGGTTGGGCCACGGTCAAACCCCGAACATCTTTTACGGCATACAGGGCGGACTTTCCTACAAAGGGTTTGACTTTTCCGTATTGTTTCAGGGCGCGGCACAAACATCCGTCATGATTGATGGCCCCTGGAGAAATCCGATGGCCGGAAACAGTACCATCTTTAAGCACCAAACTGATGTGTGGAGTCCCGACAATACCGGTGCATCCCTACCACGACTCACAGTAGATGCCTCCGAAAATAACAACCGCGCATCCTCCTTTTGGCTGAAAGATGCCTCGTATCTGCGCCTCAAGAATGTAACCCTAAGTTATAACCTTCCCAAAAAGCTGGTAAACAAACTCCTGTTGGAGGAACTACGCGTATTTGTATCGGGCTACAACCTTATCACTTGGGACAAACTCAACGTACTTGATCCCGAAGGGTCCGGTAATTCCCTTGGCATTGCTCCACAGCGGGTATATAATGTTGGATTGTCACTTAAATTCTAAAAACGAAGAACATGAAATACATCTATGATATAAAAGTAGTAAAGAAGGTAAAAATTATAAATTTTTTTTGCTTATTGCTTGCCACAGTGATGGTAACCTCGTGTGACTACCTGGATGAAAAGCCGCTCAACTATCTGCAACCCGAAGAACGGTTTCAGGAAGAGGCGCAAATGGAACTGGCTGTGCATGAGTGTTACAGCTATCTCAATAATGGCTACAACAACGTAGGCGGCTCCTTTTTGGATGCAGCCACCAATGATGCCGTTTACCGTATAGAAGTAAGTACCGTGAACAAGCTGGCACGTGCTCAGTACACCGCTGGTGACCCCGGGCTGGACATTTGGGATCGATGCTACAGTGGCATCTCTCAAAGTTTTTTGGTGGAAGAGAACCTGCACTACATGAATATACCCAAAGGATCGAGCGTGTCCGACCCCGAAGCCTATTTCGAAAGCAAGCGCAAAGAATTTGGCAGCGAAGCCAAAATGGTACGCGCCTATCTATATTTCGAACTCCTGCGCATGTATGGCGGAGTACCCTTGGTGAAGAGCCGGTTGCCGTTAGGCACCAAACTTACCGATGTAACCCGGGCCACGTTTGCCGAGGTGGTAAACTACATTGTGCAATTGTGTAACGAGGCGGCCGAAGACCATCCCTCCATCATCAACACTACCCCCGGTCGCTGGGGAAAAGGAGCCGCCAAAGCCATAAAGGCCAAAACCCTGGCCTACGCTGCCAGCGACCTCTATCACGTGGGTGTAGAATCGGCCCTGAACGGCTATATGCAAGACAATCGCTTGACTGCCCGTCTGTCTGCTGCCGAGGCCCTTGACGATTTTATGAAGTATACCGAATTTGATCTGGCCAACACTTATGATATGTTTTTCATGGCACCCAACAACGCCCAGTTTAAAAAGGAATATATTGTGTACAAAGGCGAGCCTCAACGCAACGATATCGAAGGTTTTCTCTTTACACCTTCTACCGGCGGTAACGGTGGTGTGTATCCCACACAGGAGTTTGTAGATGCCTTCGACAATGCCGACGGTACCATTTACTTTCCTTCGGTTACAGCCGACGGTAGCCAGTACACCGGCCGTGACCCACGCCTGGATAAGATTGTCATCTATAACGGGGCCAAAGTAAGAGGCAGCACTACCATCAACACTTACACCGGTACAGACGAAACGCTGGACGGTTTCTCCGTGGTGCATCAAAAGTCTACCCGTACCGGCTATTATCTGCGCAAGTTTGCCAATTACGGCACCGTAAACTTCGATAATGCCAACCCCGGGGTAACGTATCACATCAATCCCATCATCCGCTATGCAGATATCTTGCTGCTTTATGCCGAGGTGATGAACGAACTTTATGGACCCGATGATGCCGATAAATTTAACATCACCGCCCTCGAGGCTATCAACAAAGTGCGTGCCCGTGGCGGAATCACCACTCCGTTACCCGCAGATATCTCTCAGAATGAGCTCCGTTCCCGCATCGTCAATGAGCGCCGCATAGAGTTGTGTTTCGAAGAGCAGCGTTACTTCGACCTTAAAAGATGGAAGATAGGCATCAACGAGTTGAACAGCCCCGTACACGGAACTAAGATTACCCGCGAAGGTGATGAATATATGTACCAAAAGGTAGTGGTGGATGATAGCCGTAAGTTTACCGAACCGATGTACTTTGCGCCCATTCCTTACAATGAACAACTCAAACTAGGGATTGAGCAGAATAAAGGCTGGTAAAGGCGAACATTATCCCAAAGATGAACGTCATCCTGAACGGAGATCTTATGGCTGCCTTCATAGATTCCTCATTAGTTTTAGAATGGCAAATAAGCTTTTAAACATTGAATAACGAAATAATATGAAAAGACAATATATTTTGCTAATACTTTTGCTTTCGTCATGTCTGATGTACGCGCAACAAAGAATTGTACAGGGTGTCGTGACCGACCAGACAGGCGAAACCATGATTGGAGTTACCGTTATGGAAAACGGGACATCCAACGGAACCATTACCGCCACCGATGGTAGCTTCCGACTGAAGCTCACCGGCGTGTCGAACTCTATTACCGTATCCTATGTAGGTTATCAGCCTGTATCATTGAAAGTAACCCCGGGCCAAAACAATATCTCGGTGGTTTTGAAAGAGAACAGCGAAATGCTAGAAGAAGTAGTGGTAGTGGGCTACGGCGTGCAACGAAAAGTATCCGTAACTGGTGCCATTTCCTCCGTTACTACGGATGAAATGGTGAGTATTCCCACCTCCAACATCACCAACTCCTTGTCCGGTAACATCAGTGGTCTGTCGTCTACACGCTCCAGCGGCCGCCCAGGACAGGACGGGGCCAGCATTAAGATTCGTGGGGTATCTACTTTTAATAGCACCGACCCTTTGGTGTTGGTAGATGGTATTGAGCGTAGCTTTAGCGACATCGATCCCAATGATATCGACAATTTATCGGTGTTGAAAGATGCATCGGCCACTGCTGTTTACGGAGTGCGCGGAGCCAACGGGGTAATCTTGGTGACTACCAAGCGTGGAACAGCGCAGAAAACACGGTTCACCTTCAGCGCTGAAGCTGGAGTAACGGAGTTTATCCGCCTGCCCAATCTGGTTAATAACTACGAGTACGCCCTGTTGCGCAACGAGTTTGCCATCAACAATGGCGGAGCGCCCATATTTACCGATTATGATTTAGAACGATATCTACGCAAAGACAGCCAGAGCACACACTTCACCGGTTATGCCCCCGACTTGTTTAAACTCGGATTTCAGCAGAAATACTATGCCAATCTAAGTGGAGGAACAGATCGTGCCCGTTATTTTGTATCCATCGGCCTTTTTGATCAGGGCGGAAACTACCAGACGGACCTCGATAAGATTTACGATCTGCCCTACATTCGCGATCTCTTTAACGAGAACCCCGGTCTGCGCGAAAAAGTACCCACTCGTAATTACGATCCCGATTTTGGATTCCAGCGTATCAACTTCCGCGGTAACATCGACATTAATCTGAGCAAATACAGCTCTCTGTCGTTCGATCTGGCGTATACTACCGGTATCCTCCGCGGTCCGGGACGCAGCGAGTATTACGAAAACTTCATCAAAAACGCTACGGACTTTTCCTGGATTAATCTCAACGGTACCTTCGGCGCCAACGGTCGCCGGCAGGACAATCCTATCGAATCCATCAACTTTCAGGGGTATAAAAAAGAATTTAGTAATACCCTGCAAGCCACAGTCAACTACAAGCACGATTTGCGTATGATTCTCAAAGGTCTCTCGTTCCATGCTAAGTTTTCGTACGATAACGGTATTAAGTCTTACCGGGAGTATTCTGTGGGCCTGGGGCTGTACCGATACAACCGTTTCACCAATACTTATTCGTTGCAGAACAACAGCTACGCTGCACCCGCCTACAACACCTGGCAAGATGGTATGACCGGCAAAACCTACGCCGAAGCCGCGCTGAACTACAAGAATACCTTCGGCAAGCATGGCGTGGCCGGACTGGTGCTGGTTAACATAAATTCGCGCAAGCAGCCCAAAACGGAAACTAGTATGTATGGCAATATTTCGCAAATTTATCAGGGAGTTGTTGGCCGTGTAAATTATCAGTACAACGACCGCTACCTACTGGAGGTGAACATGGGATATAACGGTTCCAACCGTTTCACCAAAGGTCACCGCTACGCACTATTCCCCGCAGTCTCTGTGGGCTGGATTGTGAGTGAAGAAAAGTTCCTGGCTAACAACGACATTGTTTCTTTTCTTAAACTGCGTGCATCTGTGGGCCAGGTAGGTAACGATGTGTTGGGCAATAACTTCGCTTACTATTATGATAGTGTTTGGGGCGATGGTGCCGGCTATAATTTCGGCCTCAATCCAACGAGTGTAAATGGTCTCAAAGAAATCCAGATCGGGAACGACAATATTACGTGGGAAAAATCCACCAAGTATAACGTGGGGATCGATAGTCGCTTCTTCAATAACAAGCTGAGCCTCGGTCTGGATTATTTTACCGAAAACCGTATCGACATTCTACGCAATGTTACCAACTTTTACCTCTTCTCCGGCATCCAGGGGCTCAGCCCGGTGAACATCGGTGAGGTAAAGAACTACGGATACGAAGTGGAACTCGGCTGGAACGATAAAGTGAAAGATTTTAACTATAACGTGAAACTTATCGGCTCCTTCTCTCGCAACGAAGTTATTGAAAACGGCGAGGTACCTTATAAATATGCTTATCAAAGCCGCAAAGGCCAGTCTATTGGTCAGTATTACGGCTGGCAAGCCCTGGGACTTTTTCAATCATGGTCCGAAATTTCTGCCGCACCTCTGCATGTGGGGAATGTGCAACCTGGTGATGTTCGTTTTCTTGATGTTAACGGCGACGGCGTGATTAATAACTACGATGAAGTTCCCATTGGTTACCCCAATACCCCCGAATTAAACTTCTCTGCTCGCCTGGGCTTCCAGTGGAAAGGGCTTGACTTTTCTGTATTGTTCCAAGGGGTTGATAACGTATCTATGTTCTATCCCGAGTTTATGGTGAGAGAGTATTTGTACGAAAACAGTCCCAAAGATATGCATCTGGGCCGCTGGACTCCAGAAACGGCATCCCGCGCTACATTCCGCCGTCTAGGTGTAGATGTGGCTACCACTCCGCTCGGCTCATCATACTACATACAGGATGGATCGTACATCCGTCTCAAGAACATCGAACTAGGTTACACCCTGCCTTCTTCGTTCACTAAAAAGGTCGGTCTCAATGACGTACGCCTGTATGTAAATGGCTTCAATGTTTATACTTGGAGCAAGGTGAAAGGTTGTGACCCCGAGGGTATCAAAGACGAAGCGTATCCGCAAACGCGCATCTTCAATATGGGACTTAAATTCAACTTTTAAATGTATACGCTATGAAACAAAAGATAATCCTGTTACTACTGGTCGTAGGCACACTATTTGCCGCCTGCGAAGCCGGTCTGGAACGAATAGAAATTGCGTCGAACAACGAACAGTCCGTTTTTTCCGATAAAGTAAAAACCCGCAATGCACTCAACAACCTTTACGGTGCCATGCGTCACATAGCCGGTTATCACTCGTTCACGGCCAACAATAATCAGCAATTGCTGGATGCCGTAACCGATAATGGTCGCAACATGTTGTGGAACTTCCCCCTGTCAGCTTTCACGCAGTCTACTCTCAAGCCTGACGACGAACCGTTTGCCAGCGGCAATCTGCCGTGGCGCGATTACTACAAAGCCATACGTATGGCCAATGTGTTTTTGCGCAACATAGACTCCTCTCCTGTTACCGATGAGGAGAAAGCTGACATGAAAATTGAAGCCCGTTTTCTGCGTGCACTGTACTATTGCGAACTTTTCAAGATGTACGGTCCGCTGGTATTGCTTGGTGATGCCGTACCCAACGGTCAGGAACTGGAAGGCTTCGAGCGTCGCAACACAGACGAAACGATGGACTACATCATCAACGAGTTGAACGAGCTCATTCCCGCCATGAAATGGGAGTGGACAACGGATGCTGACTTCGGTCGCGCCACCAAAGGCATGGCGATGGCCTATAAAGCACGCATGCTGCTTTATTATGCCAGTCCGCTACATACGCAGGGACTCAGCGAAGCCGATATCAAAACCCGCTGGCAGGCAGCCGCAGATGCGGCCAACGCACTGATAACCGAAAATCGGTACGACCTTCACCCCAACTATGTTGAGTTTTTCAACACCCGCAAGAATGTGGAGAGCATCGTTTCATACCTGCGTGTTATCGGCACCCAGGCCTACACCATGAGTCTCTCGTCCGAGTATGCTGGCGGTAACGTATGTGGCATGCGTCCTACTTTCAATATGGTAGATGCCTATACCATGAAAGACGGACGTCAACCCATTCTGGGCTATGAGAACAATCAACCCGTATTCAACACCCAGGTTACGGATTACGACGATGAACAGTTCTGGCTCAACCGCGACCCTCGTCTAGAAATGCAAATCTTCCGCCACGGTGATCAGATACGGGTGAACGGTAGCGTGCATACCATCAACATGCGCATATACGATGAGGCTACTCCCAGCGGTCAGAATGGCTTCATGGTGAAGAAGTACATTAACCCCGACCACGACTTCCGTCAGGCCGGTGGTCTTGCACAGAACGTACAAATGATTCGGTTTGCCGAAGTTCTGCTTAACTTTGCCGAAGCACAAAATCAGGCCACCGGTCCGTCGGCTGCGGTTATCGGAGCCATCAACCGGGTGCGCGTTCGCGTTGGTGCCGATGCCCTTGACCCCACCAACGACCCTTACGGCAAACCGTGGACAAAAGCCTCGCTGAACAATCACATTATGGTAGAAAGGCGTATGGAATTTTTTGGCGAAGAGCACCGCTTCTGGGATGCCCGCCGCTGGAAACTCGGTTTCGAGATACTCGGTGCCACTGTTTACGGTGGTCAGGTAGATGAGAACGGCAAATACAGCCGTTACTTTATCGAGAACCGCAAATTTGACGAGAAAATGTATTTTTTGCCCATACCGAACAATGAAATCAACAAGAGTGGCGGTAAAATCTGGCAAAATCCCGGATGGTAATAACCTTCAAAGCAAATAAGATTATGAAACAAATCAATTACATACTGTTATTTATCGCAATGATTGCCGGAGTAATCATTGCTACCAGCTGCGATAGCCGTGGCTATGAATACGACATTCCCGTGAACATTACATTCAACGGGGTGGACGCCAACAACATCGTGCAGATAGCGCACGGGGTAACTAGCTTCCGCGTAACAGGCACCATCACCTGCACCCAGGGCATCCGCCAGGTGGGTCTCTACAACGCCAACCCAAAAACGGGCGTTCCAGAGACTAATCCCATTAGTGGAACAGATAAACTCTTTGACGAGGATATGCCGTTAAAGTACGACTTCGATTATACCATTGAGAACATTGAGAGCAACAAAGCTCTTCGCGTAAAAATCGTTTCGGGTGATGGTGAATCGTTTCAAGCGGGAATGGCCGTAAGAATTACCCCCGTGGTGGAATTCACCCTCGAACGTACCCTCGAATCATACGACTACTGGTATGGCATGTATTTGGCCAGTTGGTACGAAGGCCGGGTGTATAAGCAACGCGACGTGGAACAATGGGCTTCCAGCGTAGATATCACTATGGGAGAAGTGAATGGTAAGCCGGTATTCGTCTCTCCAGATGCACGCACTAAGGCGGGCCGCGAGTCCTTCGTCGGAGCCAAAACCACAAAATTCGAGCGCACCAATCTCACTGCCGCAGATTTCAATGCAGTGAAAGAGATAGATGCAACGCCGCTGCAAAACCTGACCGCTACGCAGGAGATGGTGGAAGTCACCGCCAACACGGTATATTCCTACCTTACTGCAGAAGGTAAGAAGGGACTTATTCTTGTTACAACACTTACTAAGGCTAATCACCGGGATATAGAAGGGGTGGTTATTCATACTATTAAAGTTAGAGTGAAGAAAGAACTGTAGTTTTATAAACTGGGTGATAAATCTGCCTGACAAAGAAAGCCACAGGATAAATCCTTTTCGGGCTGATTCATCAGCCTGCTTCCTTGTTGGATAGATTTATCTCCCGGAGTAATATTAAAAAAATATGATAAACAAAAATCTTGCTTTGCCTGTAGCATTATTAACAGGTAGTATGATAGGCCCCACATCCTATGCACATGCACAGAGTGATAACAATCGCCCCAACATTCTACTCATCTTATGTGATGATATGGGTTACTCTGATATCGGCTGTTACGGCAGTGAAATTAATACGCCCAACCTCGACCAGCTCGCTTCCGAGGGTATCCGCTTTACGCAGTTTTATAACACGGCCCGAAGCTGTCCCTCTCGTGCCTCACTCATGACCGGGTTGCATCCGCACGAAACCGGAATAGGTCATATGACTGGCGGCGGTTCTAAGAAAGAAGCTTATCAGGGTTTTCTAAACGATAAATGCATTACCCTTGCCGAAGTACTTGGTGCTTCTGGCTATACTACCAACATGTCGGGCAAGTGGCACATGGGTACCGAAGAAGTTGCCTGGCCTTATCACCGGGGTTTTCAGAATGTATATGCCATTCATAACTGGGTGGATAGTTACTGGCGTGTGCTCCGCGGCTGTGAGGTGTATCGTAACGATAAACTATATCTCTCTGCCAATCCACCGGAGGAAATTACTTACCGCGAAAACGGCAGTAACTGGTATACTACCGATGTTTTCACCGATGAGGCATTGAAACAGATTGAATCATCCGTAGCACAGAACAAACCGTTCTTCTCCTACGTGGCCTACAACGCTCCTCACTGGCCACTCGAAGCACACGATTCGATTGTCGACAAATACATCGGCAAGTATTCCAATGGCTGGGAGCCTGTCATGAACGCACGTCTGAAACGCCTTAAAGATATGGGTATTATTGATAAAAACATTTCTATCGGTAAGCAGGATATGGTAGATTGGAATACCCTAAGTGCCGACGATCGCGAAAACCTTGACTTCCGCCGCGCCATCTACGCTGCTCAGGTAGAAATATTGGATTTCAACATCGGTCGCCTGGTAGCTAAACTCAAAGAACAAGGCGTTTACGAAAATACCGTGATAGTCTTCCTCTCTGACAACGGTTGCTCTGCCGAACCGGAAGATGTTCCTTTCGGCTACTCGTGGGAGAAGGATCGCAAGGCAAACTATCAGGAATGGAAACGCATCTCTGCCCGTACCGGAGCCAGTCAGGGAAAGATGTGGAGTATCGCTAGCGATACGCCGTTCCGCATGTACAAGAAGTTCATCCACGAAGGAGGAATATCTACCCCGTCCATCATCAGCTATCCTTCTCAGGTAAAGAAGGCCGGTCGCCTGGAAAAAACTCCGTGTTATCTTCCGGATATCATGGCCACCTTTGTGGACCTGGCCGGGGCCAATTATCCAACAGAATTCAACGGTCACGAGGTTCGTGCAATGCGGGGCCGGAGTATTGTGCCTGTGATAAAGGCCAGAAAACTCACTCCCCACAAAATCATGACTTGGGAACACGAAGGTCATGGCGGTATTCGTATGGGTGACTGGAAACTTGTTACCGAGGATATTATGAGCGATGAGTGGGAACTGTATAATATGAAAGTAGATCGTACGGAAATGAATGATCTTTCGTCCAAGAATCCTAAAAAAGCACAAGAGTTGAAGGCTGTCTGGGATAAGTGGGCAAGGGAGATTCAAGTATTGCCGAAGTAAATATAAAGGAAAGTATACTGTTATAGCTGGACAAAAAGAAGTGGAAGATTTTGAAATAATGAATCAGGCGCATCCGTTTTGTCGGCTGGAAATACCGGTCATGGATAAATATACGCAAGTAATAATTAAAAAGAAATAGGAATGAGACATCTATTAGTAGGATTTAGTTTGTGCATCTTGTCGACGGCTTGTGTGGAGGAAGAACAGCAGATCATCCCCATCCCCTTTAATCAGGTAACGTTGACTGATGGTTTTTGGAAAGAAAGAATGAAGACAGAGATAAGCGTTACAGTCCCTTTTTCTGTTTATCAGAGTGCACCGGCTGTTGAACGCTTCAGGCGTTGTGCTGCTTTTCGTGCAGGTAAACCCACCGAACTGCCGGAAACACATCGCTTCATCAGTTCAGATTTATATAAGGTAATGGAGGGAGTTGCCTACTCACTTATGATACAGCCGGATGAGAAACTGGAAAAGTTCATGGATGATGTGACAGAGTTGATCGCTGCTTCGCAACAAGAAGACGGGTATCTGTACATTTCTCATATTTGTGGTAATCCCGATCCTCGTGAGATGGGAGAGAAACCTTATTCTTGGTTGGTGCATAGCCATGAACTCTATAATGTAGGGCATCTGTATGAGGCCGCTGTTGCTTATTATCAGGCAACAGGTAAAGATAAACTGTTAAATGTTGCTATTAAGAGTGCCAAACATGTGAATAAGGTTTTCTTTGAAGGAGGAGATCCAAATTATAATAATGGAAAACCGGTTAATCAGGCTCCCGGACATGAGGAAATAGAACTGGCTCTTTGTAAATTGTATCGGGTGACGAATGATCCATTGTATCTTGATATGGCTAAAAAATTTCTGGAGATTCGCGGAGTTACTTACCGTCCGGAGGGTGAAGGGGTGATGGCAGCTACTTATGCACAACAACATGCACCGGTCAGCCAACAGACGGAAGCGGTGGGACATGCCGTGCGTGCGGCTTATCTTTATACGGCTATGGCACAGGTGGACGCACTGACCGGACTCCATGATTATGACAAGGCACTTCAGGCTATATGGAATAATCTGGTAACAACACGTATGCATATAACCGGAGGGCTGGGTGCAGTAGAAGGTATGGAGGGTTTCGGTGCTCCTTATGAGTTACCTAATCTGACAGCTTATAACGAGACATGCGCTGCTGTAGCAAATGTTTTTTTTAATCAAGGATTATTTCTAGGTAGCGGTGATGCGAAATTTTGGGATATTGCCGAGCTGTCTTTATTCAATAATGCTTTAGCCGGAACTAACTTGAAGGGGGATCGTTTCTTCTATGTGAACCCTTTGGAAGCTGATGGAGAAAGGCGTTTTAATCATGGTAATGGTGGCCGGGCCGAATGGTTCGGATGCGCATGCTGTCCTCCTAATATCTCTCGCCTCATTCTGCAAGTTCCAGGATATATGTATGCTTATAGTACAGATAATATTTATCTTACTCTTTATGGTGGGAGTAGAACAACAATTCCTTTGAAGGGAGGGAAAGTTGCTTTGGAGCAAGAGTCAGGGTATCCATTTGACGGAAAAGTACGCCTTATCGTTACTCCGGAGAAGAAAGAAC
>DXOJ01000360.1:13795-25183 GCA_019412865.1 Bacteroides sp.
GTATGCGTATTCCTACTTGGGCAACGAAAGATGAATTTGTGCCGGGCGGACTTTATCCTTACAAAGAACAGCGGCATCTGTCAGTTGAGATACGTGTAAACGGAGAAAAAGTGAAGTATGTGATGAAGAAAGGTTTTGCAGTAATAGAGCGGGACTGGGTGAGCGGCGATACAGTAGAGCTTGAACTGCCAATGCCTGTTCGTTTTGTTGACTGTATTCCGGAAGTGAAGGATAATGTGGGGAAAACGGCTGTGACACGTGGTCCACTGGTTTATTGTGCGGAAGAAATAGATAATGGAGGACCTGTTCAGCAATTATTCCTGGGCGATGCGACGGAAGAAAAAGCACAGGTTACGATTGAAGAAACCGGTGAACTGAAAGGACTTGATTTTATAAAAGTGGGCGGAATTTCTTTAGTGCCTTATTATGCCTGGTGTAACAGAGGAGATAATCGTACAATGCTTGTCTGGCTGAACAAGGATGTTTCGACTGTAGGGGGGCAACAAGGAGAAATGAAGTATATGGATTTGATTGGGAAAATATCGGCTTCATCTATCGCGAGTGGAAATGCAATATCAGAGCAGGCAGTTTGCGATGGGAAAGTGGCTACTTCTTCTGCTGATTTTAGTTTGGAGAGATGGGTCTCTATTCCTGCAGAGAATGGAAAAGAGCAACAATTGACGTTCGATTTTAAAACTCCGTATACTTTAAATTCTCTTTCCGTATATTGGCTGGAGAATCCTCAAGAAAACGTTCTGCTACCCGTAAGCTGGAAAGTAGAATATAAATCAAAAGGAATCTGGAAAGTTCTTGAATTATATGTTACAGATTCTTATCAGTTGGGGAAAGATAGGTTCAATGTGATTCACCCGAGTAATCATATTGAAGTAGAGGCTATACGCTTGACTATAGCCGCTCAACAGGGAAAATCCGTAGGCATCTCTGAAGTTCGGTTTGAATAGTGAGAAATGAATGTGTCAAAAGTTTGAGGTGTGCTGTCTGAATCCTTGCTTTTGACACATTTTTCTTTGTTTTCCTATTTCTTTAAATACACCACCGTCTTGTCTCCTCCGTATTTTCGTATGATTCCCTCTTTTAAATAGCTATTTAACAGCCCGGTTGCTTTGTACCTACTTATGCCGGCCAGCCTCGTAAAATCGACACAGGTGATGCAGCCTTGTTCATCCAAATGTTGCAAAAGGATGCTGCGGCATTTGTCTTCATCGGGATTGCCATTGCTTCGGTAAGGTGATTCCATGCGTTCCAGCAGCAATGGTTCCAAACTCTCACGGAATTTCTTGTTGATGCGGAGGTTTACTTTATTCAGGTGGATGGAAGGAGAGCGGATTTCTTTCTTCTCCATTACCGGGCGATCGCATTTCAGCGATAAGGAGAAATAACCTAATTCTCCGACTTCCACAATCCAGCCTTGTTTCAACCAATGTTGTAATTCATCGGTGACTGCTTGCAGGCATCCTTCAATGGTGGCTTGACTAAAACCATTGCTTTTCGACACCAATTCTATGAATTTCTTCGCATCAAGAGTTCCCGACGGAATCACTCGGGCGTGAAGTGGCTGCTGCTCCTCCTTTTTTTGCGGGTTGCCACTGGCATAAAGATCGTAATAAACACTCATGTCTTATTTTGTTTTTAGTTATTCAGTAAATATTGTTTCCGGCTGCATCATTTTATTCATTTGACTATAGTCATTCGAAATGTTGACTATAGTGCTTCTTTTATTTGACTATAGTCTATCGAAAGAAACACTATAGTCAAATGAATTAATTTATGCACCCAAAGGTACTAATTAATTCGGGTAAAGAGGCTAATTTGTGCATGAAATGAAAAAATGCGATATATCCCTCTATTTTTTCTATTAGAAACTATACCTTCGGAGTGTTTTTCTCTTTTTTATTAAATATGAATGGGTTTCCGGCAGATTCTCCCAACATATTTCATATTAATATTCATTAACTAATCTGCCGTAATACTTTTCAATATCTCTTGTGTATTAGCTAATAGATATTGAACTATTAACTTTAAAGACTAATATTATGGAAAAAGATTCTCCTTTTTCATCCACCGGCAGAAGGTGTATTGTAGCCCTAATGTGCATATTCGTCACAGCTTTTGGTTATGCACAACAGCAAAAAATATCAGTTAGTATCAAAGAACTTCCTCTTAAAGAAGCTATCAGTCAGATAGCGGAGAAGGCTTCAATGAATGTAGCCTATAGCAAAGAATTTGTGGATACGAGTAGGAAAGTGTCATTGGAAGTGAAAAACACAGATGTAAACAAAGCATTAACTCTTTTGCTAAAAGGGACTAACATTGGGTTCCGTTTTCTGGATGACAGTATTTTATTTTATAATAAAGAATATCAAAATAAAAGCACGTCCGAACCTGTCGGTTCGCAAGAAAGTAAGAAGGAACTGTACGTGAAAGGCAAAGTCACTGACGAGAGTACGGAACCGATCATCGGAGCCACCGTATCGGTAAAGGGATCGACTATGGGTACAATAACTGATATCAATGGTCAGTATTCCATCAAAGCACCTTATGGAAGTACACTTCGGTACTCATACGTCGGCTACCGTGAAGAAAGTGTCATAGCAAAAGAAACGACAGTAAATGTAGTGATGAAAGAGAATGCTGTCAGCCTGGAAGATGTAGTAGTTGTGGGCTACGGCGTGCAAAAGAAAGTGAATGTAACAGGTGCCGTATCTATGGTCAAAGCGGAGGCTATTGAGAACAGACCTATTACTAACGTGACTACAGGCTTGCAAGGATTATTGCCTGGAGTTAGTATCGTTTCCTCTTCGGGACAGCCGGGTACTGTGCCCAGCATCAACATTCGTGGTACGGGAACCATCAATAGTAGTACAGCGCCTTTGATCTTGATTGATGGAGTAGCCGGGGGAGACATCAACTTATTGAATCCTTCGGACATTGAAAGTGTATCAGTATTGAAAGATGCCGCCTCATCAGCCATTTATGGGGCACGTGCCGCCAACGGTGTCATTCTTGTAACTACTAAAAAGGGAGAAAAGAAAGAACGGGTAGTATTCCAATATAACGGATATGCCGGATTCCAGACTCCCACAGCATTGCCCGAACTTGTTAACGGAAGGGAATACATGGAACTCTCCAATGAAGCCATGAGTGCTGCCGGATTTTCCAAGCCCTATACGCAAGAGGCTTTCGATAAATATGATTCGGGACTGTATCCCAACGAATATTCCAATACTGACTGGATTGACGAAATATACAAAAGCCGGGCTTTTCAAACGGGGCATAATGTGAGTGCACGGGGTGGAAGCGAGAAAACCGGATTTTTTATGTCGTATGGTTTCCTGGATCAGGATGGACTGGTTGTAGGTGACGGATATAGTTCCAAAAGACATAATGCGCGTATCAGTGTAAACACGGAGGTGTATGATCGTCTGAAACTGACCGGACAGATGAGCTATGTCGATTTCTATAAAAAGGACTTGGGTTATAGTGGCACATCAGGAGTATTCCGCCTGTCACAGCGTATGTCTCCGTTACTTCCCGTCATGTGGCAAATTCCTGACGAGAATGGCCGGATGGTAGATAGTGAGAACTGGTCGTACGGTTCGGTACGTAACCCCTTGCAAGTAGCTTATGAGTCGGGAATGGAAGAACGGAAAACACGTGTGCTCAATGGTATTTTCAATGCAGATCTCAAAATTATAGACGGACTGAATGTAGGTATGCAGTACTCTGCTAATATATATACCCGCCAAGTGGATGAGTTTAACCCGAAGATGTTGTCTTATTACTCGGACGGTAGCCCGTTGAAAGCAAATGAAGATGCCAAGGATTATATCTCACAAAGCCATCTTGACGTTATGACCCAAACGTTGCAATTCACCCTGAACTTTAATAAAACCATAGGACGCCACGAGTTGGGAGCATTGTTGGGATTTTCGCAAGAGTGGGAAAATAGAAGCACACTGGGTGCTACACGTGATAATGTGATGGTTGAGGATATTCACGTTATTAGTGCCGGAATGATTAATTTTATGAATAGCGGAACAAAAGACGAGTGGGCTTTACGTTCTTACTTTGGTCGTGTCAACTATGCTTTTGACGGTAAATACCTGTTTGAAGCTAACCTGCGTGCTGATGGAACTTCAAGATTTGCCAAGGGCAATCGTTGGGGATATTTTCCATCGTTCTCGGCAGGATGGAACTTCTCACGTGAAAAATTCATGGAGTTCGCTACTTCGGTATTGAGCTCGGGTAAGCTGCGTGCTTCCTGGGGTGAGTTGGGAAATCAAAACATTCCCGGTAATTACTACCCTTACTTGTCACCTATCATAACCGAAGAGTCTTATCCTATCGGAGCTTCTAATACACCTGTTATGGGACTTTGGCAAAACAAAATCGGTAATCCCGATATCAAGTGGGAAACCATCCGCATGCTTAATTTTGGGGTAGACCTTAGTTTTTTGAACAATAGACTGAATGTGGACTTTGATTGGTATAAGAAAGAAAATATTGATGCATTGGTTCGTCCCGATGTTCCGGCTATTGTCGGGGTTTCCAGTAGTAACGTAGGTTATGTCAATCTTGGTAAGATTGATGTCAAAGGATGGGAGCTTAATCTTTCATGGCGTGATAAGATCGGAAGTGTAAATTACAATCTCGGGTTCAATCTGTCGGACGCTCGTAATAAGATTACCGATTTGGGTGGAACTCCGGAGTCGCTGACCAGTACGGCTTCCGGTTCGTATCGTCGGGTAGGTGATCCGATAGGTGCTTTCTATGGTTATCTGACTGATGGGCTGGCGCAAGTGTATGACTTTGAATCAGTGAATACAACTACAGGTAAGTACCAGAAACCAAAATTTCCTCTTGTTGCATCACAAAACGGCATTGTACAGCCCGGAGATATTAAGTATCGGGACATCAGTGGTCCTGACGGCGCTCCCGACGGGGTAATTGATGACTACGACAAAGTGGTGTTTGGCGAGAAAGAGCCCCATTACACCTATGCAATCAAGGGTGGTTTAGAATGGAAAGGCATTGATTTCAGTTTCTATTTGCAAGGCGTAGGCAAAGTTGCCGGTTACCTTGAGGATGAGGCTCGGCATGCGTTTATCAATGACTACTCAATCCCTAAAAAAGAGCATCTTGACAGATGGACGCCTATGAATCCAAATGCTTCTTATCCCAGACTTTATCAGTCGCAGGAGCACAACAGGCTCTTCAGTGACTACTGGAAAGAGGATGCATCGTACTTGCGCCTGAAGAATATTCAGATAGGTTATCGTTTTCCTGCCCGGATGGTGGCACCTCTTGGCATTAATAGTCTTAGAGTATATGCTTCGGCAGATAACTTGTTTACTAAAACCGATTACTTCGGGGCTTATGACCCTGAAGTGAGGACCACCAGCGGAGATGTCTATCCGCAAGTAAAAACCTATGTTTTTGGATTATCAATAACATTCTAACCTATTAAACGACTATAAAGATGAAATACTCAAAATACTTTTTAATCATTGCTTTCTTTGGTATAGTTACCTCATGTAGCGATTTTCTGGATAGAACGAACCCTAACGAGCCGGACAATGTAACATTCTGGGTAAATGAAGATCAGCTTAAAAATGCCTTGCCTCCCTGTTACGAAGCTTTACAAAAAGACTATCTCGTGAATTGGAGTGAATCGACGGCCGAAACTGTCATGTGGGGGAATATTACTAGTGGACTAAGTAAGGTTTCGGGAGGCAAGCACTCTTATACTGACGGCTTCCCCTTCACTACCTATTGGACAGGAGCGTATAGCTATATTTATCGCTGCAATAATTTTTTAGACAACTATAATAAAGCGCAGGTGGCACAAAATAAGAAGGACGTTTATGCCGCAGAAGTAAAAACCATCCGGGCGCTTATGTACTTTTACCTCACGGTGTTTTGGGGTGATGTACCTTGGGTAGGAGAAGTCATCCAGCCCGAAGATGCATATATCGAACGTACTCCCAGAGAGAAAGTCATCGACCAGCTCGTCGAGGATTTGAAATGGGCGGCAGAGCGTATGCCTGAAGAAAGGTATACGGGCGATAAACTGGGAAGACTCGACCGCTGGGGCGCTTTAGCTATATTGGCACGTATTGCCTTGCAAAACGAAAGATGGGAACTGGCTGCAAAAACGAGTGAATATATCATCGAAAACAGTCCCTATGGCCTGTATGAATACGAAAAACTATTTCATCACGAAGGGGATGTCGAGAATGATCCGAAAAATATCGAAGCCATCGTATATAGCCTTTTTGTACCTGAAATCCGTACACAAAGTCTACCCAATGAAACTTGCAGTCCGACAGACTATATACGCCTCAATCCAACGAAGTCATTAGTGGATGCTTATCTGTGTACAGACGGTAAACCGGCAAAAACCGGATTGGAATATTATAAAAAGACCGGTGTGCAGACCTCATCGTTATACAAGTCGCCTGAAGAGCATTATGTGGATTACTTCCAGAACAGAGATCCTAGAATGAAGATGACTTTATATGCTCCGGGTGACAAATGGCCGGGAGGAGATGACGGTGACCCTGATACAGATAAGGCCAACGAGATATTTAATCTGCCTCGTTTTGCTTCATTGCAAGATAACAACCGTGTAGGGGCAAATAGCCGTACAGGTTTCTATCTGAAAAAGTATAACGATATTGATTTGGCCGGTTCAAGTGTGGGTGGGCATGGGAATCTTAATGTCATCCGCTTTGCCGAAATCTTGCTGATTTATGCCGAAGCCACTTTCGAACTACAAGGCAAGAAACTGACACAAACACAGATTGATTACTCCATCAACAGGCTTAGAGATCGTGTGAATATGCATCGTATGAACCTTGACGAGCTTAGCGCATGGGGGATGGATCTCGAAACCGAATTGAGAAGAGAACGTCGCATTGAGTTGGCAGGTGAAGGAACAAGATACGCTGATGTGATGCGCTGGCGTGAAGGCGAACTTCGCTTTGGACGTGCCATCACCGGTCCCAGCCTGAAAGTTTGTATGAATGATTTGGGCGCCAACCCATATCCCGATACCGGAGTAGATGAGTTTGGTGATGTTATCTACGAAAAGTCTACCGCGGAAGGCGGAGCACGCTACTTCGACGCAACGAAACATTATTTGTGGCCCGTGCCTAATCCCGAGCGTCAGAAGAATCCTCTGTTAGGACAAAATCCGGGCTGGGAAAAGTAATCATTAAAAAATAGAAACCATGTATTCAATGAAGAAATATTTATTATTGTTTTTATGCCTGACTTTGGGTGTTGCCTACGCGCAAGATACTCTACGGGTGCGGGTAATGACCTATAATTTAAGATTTGGCGAACTGGCATCTTTAGAGGAACTTGCTCATCACATCAAATCCTTCAAGCCTGATTTTGTGGCGCTTCAGGAAGTGGATAGCAAAACAGACCGTAAGCGTACCCCGCATCAGAAGGGGAAGGATTTTATATCCGAACTTGCCTATCATACGGGGATGTTTGGGCTTTACGGAAAAACGATTGACTATTCTACCGGTTATTACGGTATTGGGATGTTAAGTAAATATCCATATATTTCTGTCCAAAAGATAATGCTGCCCCATCCGGTCAAAGAGCATGAGAGACGGGCCATGCTGGAGGGATTATTCGAAATGGGTAATGATACCATTGTTTTTACCTCTACGCATCTGGACGTCAACTCTCAAGAAACACGGGCGGAGCAAATAAAATTTATTACCGGGCATTTCAAAAATTATAAATATCCTGTAATTTTGGGAGGTGATTTCAACGCGCGTCATTACTCGGAGGCAATACGTGGTATGGATAGCTGGTTTGCTGCAAGCAACGATGATTTTGGAATGCCGGCATGGAAACCTGTGATTAAGATCGATTACTTGTTTGCTTACCCGCAAAAAGGATGGCGTGTGATTAGTACACAAACTGTTCAGTCGCTTTTGTCAGACCATTTACCGATTATTACGGAACTGGAATATGTGAAAGAAGCATCGAAGAAAAAATATTGATACTCACTTATAACATTTATGATTTTCTATGATACATACAATAATCAAGTATTTACTGATTTCAGCAACGCTTTTTTTCTGCTCATGCCACAAGCCTAAGACGGATATTATCACCCCCGCCAAACAGTTAATAGAACGTCAGATTGGGGAAAGAGCACAGTCTATCCACTATGAATATATCGAACCATCCGAAGGTAAAGATATATTCGAAGTGATAGCAAGCGACGGCCGGCTTACCCTAAGGGGAAGTAGCTCCGTTGCTATCTGTTACGCTTTTCATACGTACATGAAAGAGGCCTGCAAGAGTATGAAAACATGGAGCGGTGAACATATAACGTCGGTGATGCCGTGGCCCGATTATGAATTGTATGAACAGGTGTCCCCTTATGAGTTGCGCTATTTCCTTAATGTTTGTACATTCGGCTATACTACTCCTTACTGGGACTGGGAGCGTTGGGAAAAAGAAATTGACAGGATGGCTCTTTATGGTGTAAATATGCCCTTGGCTACCGTGGCCAGCGAAGCCATTGCGGAACGGGTATGGCTGCGTATGGGATTGAACAAAGAAGAAATCCGTGAGTTTTTCACTGCCCCCGCACACCTTCCCTGGCATCGCATGGGCAATCTGAACAAGTGGGACGGTCCCTTATCTGATGCCTGGCAACAGAACCAAATCGTTTTGCAGCATCAAATCCTGACCCGTATGCGCGAGTTGGGTATGCAGCCCATAGCGCCTGCGTTTGCAGGTTTCGTGCCGGAAGGATTTGTGCAGAAACATCCCGACACACAATTCCGGCACATGCGGTGGGGTGGTTTTGATGAAGAGTACAACGCCTATGTATTGCCACCGGATTCACCTTTTTTCGAAGAGATAGGCAAACTGTTTGTCGAAGAGTGGGAAAAAGAGTTTGGAGAAAATACGTATTATCTCTCGGATAGTTTTAATGAGATGGAGCTGCCTATCGATAAGGAAGATAAAGAAGCGAAATATAAGTTATTGGCCGAGTATGGAGAAACGATCTATAAATCAATTGCAGCCGGAAACCCGGATGCCGTTTGGGTTACACAGGGATGGACATTCGGATATCAACATTCATTTTGGGATAAAGAATCGCTTAAAGCGTTGTTAAGCAATGTACCTGATGATAAAATGATTATCATTGATTTGGGCAATGATTATCCGAAATGGGTGTGGAACACCGAGCAAACATGGAAAGTACATGATGGGTTTTACGGAAAGAAATGGATATTCAGCTATGTACCCAACTTTGGTGGGAAAAACACCATGACAGGAGACTTGGATATGTATGCAAGCTCCTCGGTCAAAGCATTACGTGCCGCAAATAAAGGTAACTTGATTGGGTTCGGTTCTGCTCCTGAAGGACTCGAAAACAATGAGGTTGTTTACGAACTGTTAGCCGATATGGGATGGTCATCAGATAGTATCGACCTGGACGATTGGATGAAGATATACTGCGAGGCCCGTTATGGAGGATATCCCGATGCCATGGAGGAAGCTTGGAAGCTTTTTCGGAAAACAGCATATAGTTCTTTATATTCATACTCCCGTTTTACCTGGCAAACTGTAGTACCCGATCAACGGCGGATCAGTAAAATCGACCTTAGTGATGATTACTTGCAGGCTATACGTTTGTATGCTAGTTGCGCTGACGAACTGAAAAGCTCTGAATTATACAGAAACGACCTCATAGAGTTTGTTTCGTATTATGTAGCGGCTAAAGCTGAAAATTTTTATAAGCAGGCCCTGAAAGATGATTCGGAGAATCGTGTTCTCGCAGCGCAACGTAATCTGCAACAAACTGTTGATTTGTTGATGGACGTTGACAGGCTATTGGCTTCTCATCCTTTATATCGATTAGAAGAATGGGTGAAACTTGCGCGCAATAGCGGAACAACTCTTCAGGAAAAAGATGCTTATGAAGCAAATGCCAAACGCTTGATTACAAGTTGGGGTGGTATTCAGGAAGATTATGCTGCCCGTTTCTGGAGCGGGCTGATTAAAGACTACTATATCCCTCGTATACAGCTCTATTTCACAAAAGACCGGAATAAAATCCGAGAATGGGAGGAGCAATGGATTACATCTCCTTGGAGTAACAGTACAACTCCGTTTGATGATCCGGTCGAGGCTGCATTGAGTTTAATAGAGAAAACAAATAAGTGATAGCTTTTATGAAAAAGATTGTATTGGCATTCGACTCGTTTAAAGGTTCGGTCGGTTCTTTCGAGATAGCGAAAGCTGCCGAAAAAGCGATTCAGGAGGAATTACCCGACTGTCAGATTATACGTTTCCCCATCGCTGATGGTGGCGAAGGGACTACAGAAGCTTTATGCTCTGTCCTTCATGCCCAAACGGTGTCATGTCGGGTGCATGATCCATTCATGAAGCCAATTGAAGTATCGTATGGTATCGTAAACAATGGTGCGATGGCTATTATCGAAATGGCCTCGGCCTGCGGTCTGCCATTGATTGATTCAAATCGGAGAAACCCCATGAAGACTACGACTTATGGAGTTGGAGAGATGGTTGCTGATGCATTAAAACGCGGGTGTCGGGAATTCATTATCGGTATCGGCGGAAGTGCTACGAATGATGCGGGAATTGGCATGCTAAAGGCTTTAGGTGCACGCTTTTTAGATAGCGGAAACGGTGAGTTGGAGCCTGTCGGTGAAAATCTGATAAAAGTTCATCAAATAGATATTTCCCAATTGAATCCGGCATTGAAGGAGAGTCACTTTACGATCGCCTGTGATGTTAGTAATCCATTTTTTGGAAAAGAGGGTGCGGCTTATGTATATGCTCCCCAAAAAGGGGCAAATAGTTTGCAAGTGATAGAGTTGGACAATGGGTTGCGGTATTATGCACAGGTGATAAAGGAATATACAAATATGGATATATCGCAGCTTCCCGGTGCTGGAGCAGCCGGAGGAATGGGAGGCGGCCTGCTTCCGTTTTTGAATGCAGAATTGCAATCCGGAATAGAAGTTATATTGAAAACGCTTCGTTTCGAGGAGGTCGTCCGACAGGCAGACCTGATACTGACCGGAGAGGGGAAACTGGATCGCCAGACTGGTATGGGAAAGGCGTTGGACGGAATTTTACGTGCCGGTGAGAGATGTCAGGTTCCGGTGATAGCGTTGGGGGGAGCGGTCGAAGCCACCGAAGCGCTTAATAGGATGGGGTTTACTGCCGTACTGCCTATTCAACCTTTCCCGGTAACACTTGAAGAGGCGATGCGACCGGAGTTTACGAAAGAAAATATAGAGAGAACGGTACGACAGGTGGTGAGAATCATAAAACAATTTACTAAATAATACTCCT
>DXOJ01000361.1 GCA_019412865.1 Bacteroides sp.
CCAAGAAATTGGACGATACAATAATTTTGCATAAATTTGTAACGAGTTTAATTAGAAAATTGGTAGTTATACTTGTCGGGAAACAAGTAGGTTCACAATTACTGAAGCTCATACGGGAGGATACGGCCAATATCATCCCGTATTTTTTGGTTGCTAGGGATCTTTGTTTTTCATGGCAATAAGTTTTTGGGAATTAAGGTTTTTATCTTTTAGTACTAAATAAATATCTCTATCTTTATTTTCTCTTTACCGGCATCTGCGTTATTATTCAGATAACGCCAACGAACTTTCGAGGAGGCACTGATAAAGTTAAGTACCTGTTCCAGATTCCGGTTGGTAAATGTTCCGGAGAATGAGTCGTCATGAGGTACATTCTCCTGTATGACAAATTCGGCATTGTATCTATCTGCCAAGATATCCAGTGCATCCCGTAATGACGTTTGACGGAAAATGATTTTGCCATCTTTCCATGAAAGTTCTCTCTCGCCGGAAGTCGTATAGAGCTCCGTCTTTCCATTCTGGGAATAATAGACCAGCTTCTGTCCCGGAGCCATCACAATATACTGAGGTTGTTGACTGGCGTTGTTGAATTCAAAATTAACTTTCCCTTCAACTAAAGTAGTAATTACCTCATCTGCTTCTTTGTATGCCTTTACATTGAATTTTGTACCCAGAACTTTTATGGCAGACTGGTGAGCGGTAGAAACTATAAACTGTTTTTCCGGATTTTTCCGGACATCAAAATAGGCTTCTCCATCAAGTTCCACAGTACGTGTACGGGAAGAAAAATGGCTCGGGAAAGTCAATGTACTTTTTCCATTTACCCATACTGTAGTTCCGTCAGCAAGTGTCACCAATGTACGTTGTCCGGCTGGCACGTAAACAGTCTGCATTTCTATATCCTCTTTTTGGAGAACCTGTATCATTGCATAACTTAATCCGAAAGCTACAACAAACACTGCCGCAATCCGCAAGATTCGTTGTGTAACAGGATGCAATGAAATTGTCTTTTTTGTCTTCTTTGAGAATGCGCCTGTATCTTGCCAGATGAATGCATCATAACTCTTACGAAGAGAAATGAATTCTTTAAGATTGGCTGCATCTGCATCAATCCATGTAGCAACGTCTTCCTTTTCCTTTTGGGATGCCTTGCCTGCAATATATTTTAATAGTAATTCCTTATCCATACAATAAATAATTTATGAGTAATGAGAATAGAGGTATTATTCCCCTTTCATTAAGAATACCACTCACTAAAGAGATTCCCTAGTAAGATATGTGATTTTTTTTGTTATTGCTTAAAAAAATAGCAAGCAAGGAGGTATTTTCCTTCTTTTCAGATGAAAAAGAAAAGGAATGGAGCATAATCTTTTAGATTATCACGCAGTATTTTAACTGCTCTGCTAATATGATATTCTACTCCTTTTACACTAATGCCCAGTTCTTCGGCTATTTCTTTATGGGATTTTCCATCCAGGCGATCGCGGATGAAAGCAGTACGAGTTTTTTCCGGCATACTCTCCAATAATGCATGCACTTTTGCCCGTAATTCCTCTGATAATATTTCCTTCGGGTCACAGGCTTCCAATGTTGATATACGAATTTCCAATTCACGCTGTCCCTTATCAAGCAAAGTTTGAAAAACATTCTCCTGTGCTTGTATATGTTTCAGGTAATTGAGTGATTTGCTGCGAATATAAGTAATTAAGATCGCTTCAACACTTGGGATTTCCCGTTCTTTACTTAGTTCCCATAAATGGATAATGGCTTCCGAAACAATATCTTCTGCTACTAAGTCATTATGGACATAGGACAAGGTAAATAGGAAGGCTTTCCTATAATAAGCAGTATATATCGAGTTGAAGTTGATTTGAGCCATTCGCCAGTATATCCATAAGTATTAAATGTTGCAAAGGAATGCATTTTACTTATAATAAGAAAACTTTTTAGAGAAAATTTAAATTTGGCTAAAATACCTTTTCTTATAAAGAGGAAAAGAAATGCCTTGATTATAATTTGCACGTCAGCATTAATCTTCCTTCTGAGGTACTGGAAAAAACATTCTCATAATGTTTATACCGCGTATGACGGGTATAATTCATATAATCTCCGGTGAGATACAATCCTTTTCGCAGTTTGATATCCAACCGCAGCCCTGTTGCATGAAGAATTGCCATTGAACGATCTCCCTGTGCATTCAGCGTTTTTGAGTTATAATGTTCCCAATCCATATCTTGGGGATAGCCTTTCCAAGTGAACATGTGGTAGACATCATAAGTAGTAGATATCGAGAACTTATCTTTCTTATAGATTAAATTAAAGCCTACTTTTGTACTATAGCCGCTTGCCAGATTATAATTACGCTCCTCCACCCTATAATAGTCACTAAGTGCACCGCCCAGAAGGATGGCATTGAGATGAGCATATCCATCTATGTCCCAACGCTTTCCACTTTTTCTTTTATAAATCAGTCCACCTCCAAAAGAGGCTGGTGTACAAAATTTATAAGGAATTTTAGCCGACACACTGGATATTGTATCCGAATCATAATAATCAAAATGCTGATAAAGCCCCAGACTCAAATAATGTTTCCGGTTATCAACCAACTCCTTACCCGCAAGACGGCCAACGATATTGAATTGTCCCAACACTGGTTGCGAAGCTTGTATGTTCAACTTTGCTCTTACGGAGAAATAATCATAAGGTCTTCTATTATCCGCATCAAAACGATTTCCATACTCTACATCAATCTCGGATGCAAACCCAACTCCTTTATCGAAGATTTCATCTTGCAGCTCAAGTGCCCTCACTCCTGCGGAAAGATCAACACTGACATCGGGCACTCCGAATTGCTTACCGGAAGTGGAACGCTTTCTCCATGCATCTCCATTTATAATACGAGTGAGTCCACGCATAGGAGAAACGACAAACGAAGCAAACTCTAACCCGAAACGGGATGCTCCTGTTTTCCTGTCATCAAGAATTAAATCGGACGCACGGTAGAACACTTCTCCCAACGCCATCCCTCCAATTGGTGTTGCTATAATATCATTGGTAGATGGATATTCGTTTTCCATGAACATCTCCCACATGAAACTTCCTCCAAAAGCATATAACCCGGATTGCCAATAATTATATCCATTTGACCGGGCCGAATTAAAATACAAACTGCCATGATAAGGATGCATAAACATGTTTGTTCCCATTGCATCATTATCCCAAACGAAGCCGTGCTTAATATTGTCCTTAATTGTATGAAAGTCAATATAGGCAAAATCTGCTTTCCGAATATAGCGATCGAATGCCCATACTCCCATGTTAATGCCGAATGTCATCGTTGCTGCCCGCAATCCTTTCTTTTGAGAATAAAAAGAAATATCCAGTGAGTCTGCCGCTCTTGGAGTAGCAACCTGCTGCCGGATAGCAAACTGCGAATGAGCTAATCCGATAGACACAAAAGATATAAACAGGATAAATAGTAACTTCTTCATGAAACAAACATAAATAAAAATATTGAGTTTGTCTCCTTCACTCCTTTTATCGGACAATTTTGTTCTTTTTTAGACCAATTCGGAAAGTCAAACGGAATCTCCTTGACATTATGATATAAGCAAGGCGGTTGAATTAAAAATGAAAAACCTGCGAATAAGTATTACTTGATTCGCAGGTTCCCTTCTCTTTTTTACCTAAAAAACTAATCCTAGTTTATTCAAGTTCAGCTATTATTTTATGCTGATTGATTCAAATCGGCTATTATTTCATAAACTGATGTTTGTCGTTAATTAATAGCTATCGGAGTTGGCAATGTTTCAATTGTTACCCCACTAGTTGTACCGTTTAAACGACCGGTAGCGTCTTTAATGACTCCACCTTCTTGAGTTTCTGATCCGTCCAGTTTATAATAGAGTACCAGACCATCCGATGCCGGATCAACGCCCAGCATATTCTGCTTAAGCTGATTTTCAGTACGAGCTACACTCCAAACACGGACTTCACTCATCTTACCATTCAACGGACGTTCTCCCCATGGGAATTTCGGAATCCTACCGATATTGAAACCGACATCCGAATTCGGATCGAAACCAGGAAGGCCCCAATCTGATCCAGCCCATTTCGAACCATTGACATAAATAACCGTTTTTCCCGAAGGTTGATCGTAAGTCAAAGCTACATGATACCAACGGCCTGTCTTCAATGCTTCCGTAGTATGATAGTTCTGTGTTCCTGCAGCTTCCAAAACATCTTTAGGAACACCAGGTGCATCACCAATACGGAAAATCATCACACCTTCAGTTCCCATAATTGTATTGTTACTAGCAAAGCTATTGACATAAATCAGCGCTTCGTAAGTGAACGATGAGAAATAAGTTCCGACCGGGTATTTGATTGAAATGTACGTATTACTAAATTTTCCAACCTTGGTAATCTTTATCGGTTTAGAGAGAAAGAAATATGCAATGCTTGTCCCGGAAAGAGTCGGAACAGAAGCCGACTGTACACGCACTGGCAAAACATACGATTTTCCCTCTTTCAATGTTTTCAGACTGGAAAGCTCCATTTTTACGTTATCCGCATACAACTTTCCACTTGGGATTGCTGAAGTTGTACTACTCATTTTTACGTTTGATGCATCAAACATCTCGTAAACTGTTCCATACTTCGCATTGTATTCGTCCACTACGCTTGGATCAGCTATGGTATACGATACATCAACCTGCGAAGAGGTCATGGTAGAAAGTCTTGAGGTCAAGTCAAAAGTCAGTACATCATCATCTTCCACAGAGAGATTATATTCCTTACTTTCGAAATAAACCTTAGGTTCCAGCAGCTTACTTTCACTGTCGTTGCAAGCACCCAGCAGCAGTGCTATACCTCCTAATATCAAATAATTGAATATATGTTTATTCATAATTCTTCAGTTTTACTAATTTACAAATTGACCTATTCTTGCGGCTTATTTTCTGCCTCATTTTGTTTAGCTTTCCATTCATTGAAAACCTGCTGGTTTATCTGAATAGCCTGACGCATAAACTTGTAATCAGGTGTATTGTCATAGTCTTTTTCGAAGCGATAAGCCCCCACTCCGCCTTTATAGCCTTTTGATGGCATAGTAGCAGCCTGGCTCAACAGTGCGCCACCGGTAGGAGCGTAGGCTTCGAAATTTTCTGTGCAAATTATTTTCTTAGGATCAACTCCATAACCTTCAAGACCAGGTCTGGAAGAACCATAACTCTGTATAATCCAATAATCGACATACTCATCCAATTCTCTGGTAAGACCACCGATACTACCATCAATACAAATCATCTTATGTCCTTTGCCTTCTGGGTCGCTCTTCGGACCAATGTAATTATTCATCTCCTTGACCAAATAAATCAAATGTTTATTAGCACTCAATGTTCCGTCCATATCGAATACACCGCTTCCGATTTCCCAGTCAACATCGTAACCGTCCCATTCGTTTGCGTATAGAGAGTCACAGAGGGCCTTGGCAAACTTAGCCAGACATTGATAGTGATTTTCACTTTCGAATTGACCTTCAAATCCCCAGTATTTCCAGCGAGCTTGCTTTTTAGCTTCTTCTAATTGTTTATCAGTCCAACCTTCTGCCTCTGCCTGCTTTTCCGCATCAGCATATACCGATCCCGGAGTTGCTCCTTTACCAATATACGAAAGTAGACTCACTTGCAACAACTTCGTACCTTTCACTTTTTGCACAAATTCTTTATCTGCTTTCTGTTCGGGAGTAATCTCGTAGCGTCCGGGAGCACCACTCCACATAGAAACAATGTCCATACTATCTGGCATAGAGGTCAGATATCCTCTTCGATAAGCTCCGGCAGGAGACCAGTTGGAGTACCATCCGAAAGCTACGGGACGTCCGTAGTTCCAAGCGGTTGCCTTATAGGCACGCAAGTTGGCATAATATTCACCATCACCCAGCGTGTTATAGCCTCCGATATGCTCCACTTCCATATTCTCCACATCAGTACAGGAGGTTGTTGTCATCAACCCTGCCAGAGAAAGGAAATATAATAGTTTTCTTAATGCTTTCATATTTATTTATGTATCAAGATTTTGTTTTAGTTTAAAGTTTTTCATATGGAAAAAGTCCGTACGATTATTAGTTTTTCTTAGCCCACCACAAGTCAGTTGCAGCATTGTCTACTCCACCAAGTTTTTGCACTGCATCTAGATAAATCTCATGAGATTGCCCCGTTCCATTAAAGCTGTTCGGGTAAGTCATACGACGCATACCTCTGGCTGCAGTGATCTGAGTTGAATTGTGATTTCCTCCTGATATAATAGGATTCAATTTGGGATAACCGGTACGTCTGAATTCCGTCCATGCCTCCTGACCGTTAGGGTACAGAGCAATGTACTTCTGAATGATAATCTTCTCCAGTTTCTGTTCCTGGGTTCCTTCAAACTTGGCGGTAGCTTGGCTGGGAGCTTGATAGTCGAAACCAAACTTGCTACTGGTGACTTTATTTGCAGCAGGCTTGTTGCCGGAAGCCATATAGGTATCTACGGAACCTGTCGCACCGTTTTCTTGGAATGAAGTTTCTATACCTTGTTTGTAAAGTGTTTCGGGATCACCTTTTCCGTATTCCGTACCCCAAAACAAGGCAGCTTCAGCACGCAAGAAGTACACTTCGGATGCACGCATCCAGTACAGTGGAGTATTTCCCTGAATTTTCGGTTTGGAATAAAAGTAGTAGCTATCCGTTGGATCTGTATCCTTCGAACGAGTATTAGTATGACCAAGAGGAACACCTTGATACTTATTATTATCAAAAGCTGTTACTGCAACCGTACATTGGCTATTGGCAGGCTCGCAATATGCGCTCAGACGAGGATCTTTATATCCCATCAAGTAAGCGAGTATGGATGTACCTACACGTGCATCATTGTAATTATCAGCTATCCAGTACAACGGGTTACGAAGAGCGATTACCGGGCCCGGGCCAGCACCAGCTGCATCACCAGCTTCGGTCATCACACCGATGGAATGTTCTACAGCTTGTTTGGCATACTGTTTTGCCAATTCCGGTTTAACGCTACGAAGACGTATTGCCAGACGAAGCATCAGCGAGTTGGCATATTTCACCCATTTGGTTACATCACCGTTGAATACCAAGTCATAATCTGACATCACCTTTACGTTGTTTACCGCTTTCGGAGTCAACACCTCTACCGCTCCTGCCAGATCCTTGAGCATTTCCGTATAAACCGTTTCTTCCGAGTCGAAAGGAACGTCTATAGCCCCCTTTCCGGCAGCCGTATAGGGAATCGGGCCGAAGCTTTCCAGCACTTTATGCCATCCTGAAATCTTCAGGATCTGCGCCAAAGCAGCTATTTCAGGAGTATCATTCTCTTTGGCTGAAGCTGTCAGCTTCTTCCAAGGGTCAAGCAAATTAGTATAGGAGTTAGAAAAAGTTGTTGAAACCCAGCTATTGACTATCACGTAATTCAGGTGACAATTCCCTCCCTCAAAAGTGTTGTTTATTCCAATATAGCCGCTCCATGCATCAGCAGACAGATTGTATGCGGTTTGATATGCATTAACCGGACCTGTATCATCAGCCTGCGTTCCAGTAGGAAACACAGATTTCTGCATAGCCGTGATGTATCCTCCCACAACGATACCATCCATAACACCTTCTCCGTCAGTCATCTCGAAGGGATTGGTGTTAATCTCTTCATAATTACACGATGCTAGTGCCAAAACGGCGAAAGCAACGGCAAAAAATTTATATTGTTTTATTCTTTTCATAATGTAATGAATCTGTTAAAGTTTAAATTTCAATCCAAAACCGAAGCTGCGTACGCTTGGTTGCATAAAGTAGTCATTTCCTTGTCCATAAGTTGCTGTAGACGGAGTCAGTTCCGGATCGAACGGAGCTTTGCAGTACAGCATCCATGGATTATTGGCAATGAAAGAAACCGATACATCTTTCAGTACATTACCAAACCATTTGTTAGGCATAGTATAACTGAATGTAAGTTCCTGTAGACGTATGTTGGTTGCGCTGTATACATAGTAGCCTGAGGTCTGATAGTTACCTGTACCAATCATTTGGTAATATGTCTTAGCATCTACCCGTCCTTGTCCCGGGAATAATGCACCTTCCGACTCTCGTGCATCGGCTGTGCGCTGAGACACTCCGTAGCGGTCGAGAATTGCTTCTGTTGAAGATGTTACCACACCTCCAAAACGTCCATTAATCAGGAAGCTGAGTCCGAACCCTTTATAAGAAATAGCATTATTCCATCCCATGTTGAAGTCAGGAGCAGTCTTGCCTAGATACACCGGATCACCATCCTCCATTTCATATTTTCCGTCACTACTTACCAACACATATCCCTGGCTATCTTTCTTGAAAAAGCGGGTTGCATAGATGTCGTGAATGCTTCCACCTTCTTTCAGGATAGTGCGTCCTTTGTCTTTCAGTACTTCCGGAATATTAATGGAGACAGGAACCCCCATCACTTCTGTATTATAGTCTTTCACCATTTCCTTGATTTCGTTAATATTCTTCGAGAAAGTCAACGTAGAAGAAATCGAGAGTCCATTCTTGAAACGGTCGCTATAGCCAAATGATGCTTCCCAACCCCGATTCTCGACATTACCTGCCTGCAGATAAATGGAGTTATAACCGGTAGATTCAGGTAGGTTTCCTAAGAAAGTCTGGTTGTAAGTGTTCGACTTATAATAAGTCACTTCTGCATTGAACTTGCTAAACAAACGCAAACTCAGACCAAATTCATATGACTTGGTGCGCTCCGCTTTGAAGTCGGTGAACGGATAAATGTAGGTAGGTTTAAAGTTACCACCCACAATCGGAGTAGTGACTGTTCCCGGAGTCAACCCCGAACGTGACACCGGAGCACCAACTTCGGTATATGAACCACGCACCTTCAGATAAGAAAGAAATTCAGGAAGTTTCACCATTTCAGAAACAATTGCAGATAATCCGACAGAAGGATAGAAAAATGACTCTTCACTTGTGTTGACTAGTCGTGAGTTCCAGTCGTTTCTTCCGGTCAAAGTGAGGTAGAGCATACTTCTCCATCCCAGTTCCACGTTGCCGAAGATAGCATGATTACGTACACGACTATCACCTCCTTTTTCTGAAATACGACCATTTGACGGGTCAATGTTTGAAGTTGCAAACTTGTTGGGAACTCCCAACAATGTTCCTTTATAGCCTCTTTGTAGTGCCCAATAGTTAGAGTAGTTCCATCCGAAGTTGGCAGAAACGCTGAAGTCTTGAATACGCTTATTGATATTCAACATAGCATCAGCATATTCCTGACGGTCGTTGTAGTTAATATATTCATAATGTCCTTTCTTACCTTCAGCAAAAACCTGATCGGAAGAAGCAGAAATTTTGCGTTCAAACAATACATAGGTATCGTCCATACGGTAACGGGCTGTAATATTCAACCAATCTGTAATCTTATAGGTCAAACCTACATTGAACATATAACGGCTCTTTTCATTGGTTGATACATTGCGATAAGCAGTCCAGTACGGGTTTTGTGAAGCATAAGTTGCATCCGAAACCGGCCAATACTGTACTGGTAGCTTACGACTGTCATCAAAACGTTCAAAAGTTTTAATATCTTCAAAGTCCTCACCTCTCGGAAAGAGATAAGCAGCCACAATCGGATTCCAGTAGAGTCCCTGTGAAACCATATTCGTATCGTCCTGCTTGACATACGATGCCCCCAAGTCGAGTTGCAGCTTATCATCGAAGAAAGTCGCAGTGTTCCGGATAGTAAAGTTCAGACGATTATAACTGTTGTTCGGAACAATACCTTTGGAGTTTGTAGAAGAGAACGAAGCAAAAGTCTGATTTTTTTGCGTACCTGTAGTCAACGTCACCGAGTTGATGAAATTTGTACCGGTATTGAAGAAGTCATTTTTCGGATCATAACTAGATGGAGTGGGTAATTTTTCACCCCAGCTTTCGTAAGTATCTTTTTTATTTCCATAAGTATTCTGAAAGTCAGGAGTCATATAAGCTTTGCTGAATTCAGAAGAAGAAGAGAACTGCACGGAGAGTTTTCCTTCCTTACCTTTCTTGGTTGTAATCAGGATAACACCGCTGGCTGCACTACTACCATAAAGTGCAGCAGCCGAAGGGCCGCTCAACACAGAGATGCTTTCGATATCTTCTGGATTAAAGTCAGCGATACCTTCCGTACCAGCCTTTCCCTCACCCATAATACCACTATCTGTATTTCCCATGTCCGTATTAAACAGAGGAATACCGTCTACAACATACAGTGCATTGTTGTTACCTTCAATAGATTTGGCACCACGCATTACCACACGTGTAGCTCCCCCCACACCAGTAGCACTTCGGTTAATGCTCACACCAGCAACCTTACCATTCAATGAATTCACAAAGTTCGCGTCTTTCACAGTAGTCAAATCATCACCCTTAATCTGTTGTACATTATAAGACAATGCTTTTTCTGCACGCTTGATACCCAATGCCGTTACAACAACTTCCTCCAAGACCTCTGTATCTTGTTTCATTACAATCTGATAGAAATCTTTTTTTGAAACAGGGATGACTTGGGTGGCATATCCTATATAAGACACTTTAAACTGGGAATTATCCGGCGCTTTTATAGAGAAATTTCCATCAAGATCGGTTATTGTACCTGTAGAACTGCCATCCACAGTTATATTTACTCCAATCAATGGTTCACCCTTTTCATCAGTTACTTTTCCTTTGATATCTTTTACTGTCTGTGCAACAACAGTAGGCTTCTTTCCTGTAATTATAATGTAATTACCCTGAATTTGATAAGCGAAACCTGTTCCTTTCAAGATTGTATCAAGGGCTGCCAGTAACGATGCATTTTGCAAATTAAGATCAACAATTTGCTTCCCTTTCAATTCGGAATCACTATAGTTTATCGACATTTTAGACTGTTTTTCCACAGTTTTTAATGCATCAATAACAGTGATATCTTTCTGCTGGATAGTAATTTTACTATCGTTTTGAGCAAAAGCTTGGGTCTGTATAAGTAATAATAGACTTAAAAAAGTGAGAAAGACCCGCTTATGAGCTATTTGTTCTGCTATTTTTTCGTAAATTTGTAGCATCTTTTTAGTATTAGACCCGTTGGCGGAATTAAAAAGATAATATATTGATGTTTAAAAAGTTGTGCATAT